>JAQXGK010000016.1 GCA_029006345.1 Bacillota bacterium | reverse complement strand
GCAAAATCGTCTCTTATATCGCGTCCCGGCTTTTCAAGCTCGTCAATAATATCATTGAGAGTAGGAATACCAATACCCAGCTTTTCTGCGACATTGGCAGAGCCCGCGAGCTTGACCTTGTCGCGCAGACCTGCCAGTCCTCCCCTTGCGACATCTGCAGTCTCATAACCGAACTGTGTGATAAGCGAATGAGCGGCACCGTAGCTTTCGGGATGCACGCCGGTATTGTCGAGCGGATCCTTTCCTCCCGGAATACGCAGAAATCCCGCACACTGCTCAAAAGCCTTTTCTCCGACACGCGGCACCTTTTTAAGCTGCGCACGCGTTGTGAATTCGCCGTTTTCCTCGCGGTACCTGACTATATTCTTTGCGGCGGTCATATTAATTCCCGCAAGATATGAAAGCAACGAATAAGACGCCGTATTGATATCCACTCCGACCGAATTTACGCAATCCTCAACCACACCCGACAGGGACTCGGTCAGCCTCTGCGGCTTCATATCGTGCTGATACTGACCTACTCCCATGGCCTTGGGCTCGATTTTAACAAGCTCCGACAGCGGATCCTGCAGGCGCCTTGCAATCGAAACGGCGCTGCGGAGCGTAACATCGTAGTCGGGAAATTCCTCGGCGCCGAGCTTGGACGCCGAATAAACCGACGCGCCCGATTCCGAAACCATCATATACTTGACATCGAGCGAATTATTCTTGATGACATTGGAAATGAATATCTCGCTCTCCTTGCTTGCCGTACCGTTTCCGACGGCGACGACATTGACGCCGTACCTTCTGACGAGGTCGAGGACAATCTTTTCGCTTTCGGCAATTCTCTCCTGCGGCTTGGTCGGGTATATGACCGCTGTGTCGAGGACTTTGCCGGTCGGGTCTACCACCGCGAGCTTACAGCCTGTACGGTAGCCGGGATCGTAGCCGAGCACCGTCTTTCCCTTTATCGGCGGAGTCAGCAAAAGATGCTTCAGATTCTGAGAAAAAACTTTGATAGCGCTTTCGCAGGCCGCGTCAAAAATATCGCTTCTGATCTCGCGCTCTATCGAGGGCGCTATTAGCCGCGAATAGCTGTCCCGCAGAGCACGGTCTACAAGCATAGTGAAAATGCTTCCCGGAATTTCCAGACGGTTTATAAGAAACGAAATGACCGGATACTCATCCATTTCAAGCGAAACCTTGATAAACTCCTCCTTCTCGCCGCGGTTTACGGCCAACAGACGGTGTCCCGGAATCGCGGACAGCTTTTCACGGTAATCGTAGTACATCGTGTAGACGCTTTCGGCATTCGGATCGGTCGCCTTGGTCGCCAGAAAGCCGTCATGATAAGTCATGCGTCTTATCTCGCTTCTGAACTCCGCATTATCGGATATTTGCTCGGCAATAATGTCAAGTGCGCCGTCGATAGCCTCCTCGGCGTTCGCCACGCCCTTTTCCTCGCTTATGTATTCTCTCGCAAAATCCTCGGGGGAGCCGGATTTTACCTCCTGCGCAAAAATCAGCTCGGCAAGCGGTTCAAGTCCCTTTTCCTTTGCAACCGACGCTCTGGTTTTGCGCTTCGGCTTATACGGACGGTAAATATCCTCCACCGTGCTGAGTGTCTCCGCCGAGTCAAGCGCCGCTTGGATTTCGGGAGTCAGCTTGCCCTGCGAATCTATGCTCTCCCGCACCTCGTCCTTGCGCTTTTCGAGATTGCGCAGATAAGTCAGTCTGTCCGCTATCTCGCGCAGCAGCTGGTCGTCAAGAGAGCCTGTCGCCTCCTTGCGGTAGCGCGAAATAAACGGTATGGTATTGCCGTCGTCTATCAGCGCAACGGTATTCTCTATCTGAAACGGCTTTAATGAAAATTCGCTTATGAGTTTTTCGTTGATATTCATTTTGTTTATACGTTGTAGAGCTTAATCTTAAAGCTGTGCTGTACACTCTCGCCTGCTTCAAGAAAATGCAGGTCTCCTTTTTCCTTAGTTTCCTGAAAACCGTTCAGTCTTCCGTTGGTGGGTTCAAGTCCCATTACATACGAGCCCTTGCGGAACATTCTCCACTGCATGAAGTTGGGCAGCTTATCGGCATCGTAATTAATACGGAGTCCGATGTGCGCGCAGGGGTTTTCCATGCCGTATTCGGCTCTGCCGTTTTCATCCTTCGCCACCTTGTGATAGCAGCAGATTTCCTCAAATTCATCCTCCGGCGGCAGTACCTTGTCCCAGCTGTCCAAGAACTTTGCGGCGTAATCGTTGCGCGGCTCGACGCCCTCGGAGTCGAGAATTATCCTTGAATCGGGGCTCAAAAGCGGATAGCCCATATTGAAATGATAAAGCTGAACGAACGGGCGTTTATAAAAGCCGTTGTTTTGGACGGTATCCGTAAAGTAAAATTCACTCTTATTGAACGGCACGACGATCTCGCGGGTCACTGTAAAATTCACGCCGAACGCATCGGTCTCGGTCATTTTGCCGCGCAAAACCGCACACAGCGTGCCGCCGACCGTCTTCTTTTCCGCGCAGAAGCCCTCTGCGGGAATATTTGCGATTCTGCCGTGGAGGCCCATGCGTGAGCCATCCTCATAGGTGCTGGGGTTGCCGATATTCAGCAGTCCGCAGGTTGTCATAAATCCGCCGAAGAAGCTTCTGAGCCACTCCGATTCATTCGGATTGTAGTAAGCCGGATTTGCTATACCGGGGCTTGACAGCCAGTTGATATTTGTACCTTTGTAGCGTAGCTGGTAAAAGTCCATGCATCTGTCGGGAAGCACAACAAGCTCCAGTCCGCAGGAATTTGAAATGTGTATTATCTTTGTGCCCTTTCCCCTGCCCTCGTCGATAACCGCATTTGTCATGGTGATAAGCTGGTTGTCATTTCCGACATACTCAAAATTTTCCTTTGTGTAATCGATAAAGCTGTTCATCTGTTTATTTCCTTTCAATATTATTATTGTAGAATTCACCGTCATTTGAAATAATTAGCCGCAAAAGCAGCTATCATTCCGTAGCTTGCGACACCGCTCTGCTGACCCTGGCTCTTAAGATATGCATCATTGACCGCATCGGACATCTCCGATACCGTTTTATTCTCGTAGCGGTCGTAAAAATCGCAGTAGGTTCTGTATTCGGTAATAAAGTTTTCGTTCAGCGTGGAGCAAATCTCGGCATAGCGGTCGGGATCGATGCCGTATGCCGTGTTTGCAAGTTTTAAGAACATATTAGCAAGCGCCGAATATCTGAGGTACTCATTATCGCTCTCATACAGCGCCGCGAACGCAAGGAAATTGCACTCATTTTCAGGTGCGATCCCCCGAGCGTGAAAATACTCGTGCGCCATGGTGTAGACAAGCATAAAATCGGCATAATTGGTATTGACATTGCTCTCGCCCGTGAAAAAAGTATATACTCCGGAAATTCTGGTATAGGTCATAGGCTCCGACAGCATTATACCCTTTGCACGAAAGCCGTGCGGCTGAATAAACTTATGAGCGGCGGCATATTTATCGACCGCCTTGCGGACCGCCTCCGCCATGGCTCTAAAGTCCCCGTCAAACTCGGTTTCGCCTTCGGAATTCAACTCGGTCGCCGCCGAAAGGGTGTTGAGCGCGTCCGCGGTCTGCGAAAAAGCCGAGAACACCTCGTCGTCCGACACCTCGCTCGTGTATCCGAGCTGCTGCTCAAGCGAAACTCTGTGGTAGGACGGAAACAGCGTCAGCACAAAAAGGCAGAAAATAATCCCGACAAGTGCAATCGGCGCCAAAAGAATGCGCCGCTTGAGCTTTGTCTGTCTTTTTTTGCGAAGCTTTCCGATAATACTTATGACAGCGGTTATCAGCCACACAACAACGCCTGCCGCCGCAGCCAGTACCAGCACCTCACCGAGCGAAAACGGCAGCACCGATGTGATTGCCGCAAGCGCATAACGGACCGCACGGGCAATATAGCGTGCGAAGAACTCCGCAAAGGCTGTCCATATTATGCAGGCCGCCAAGACAGCGGCGCACAGTATTACGGCTATGCCGAGAACAAGCCATGCCGTATGTTTACATCTTTTTTCTTTCATCTTTTCTTCAGATAAGAGCCGATGTATCGGCTTCTGTACCGAACAAGCTCTTTATCAGCTCCCGAAAATCGTCGTGCAGAGGAGCAGACAGGCAATACTCGGTTCCGTCGGCATCTGTAAATTCAAGCCGAGCGGCGTGCAACGCCTGTCTCGAAATGCCGGCGTCTGTTTGCCCTCCGTAGAGAGTATCGCCCACTATCGGGAATCCTACACCGGAAAAATGCACTCTCAGCTGATGCGTCCGCCCGGTCAGCGGATAAATCCGCAAAAGATAGTACGGCGGATTCGCCGCTATTATCTCAAAACGCGTTTCCGCACGGCAGCCGCATTCGTCCCGCTCCGATCCGAATTCATCGCTTTTTACTGTCTCCCGCTCAATAAAGCTCGGAGGCTTTAGGCGAATATTCAGCTTTATAATACCGTCGGCGGGGAGCTGTCCGTCGCCGCGCACCACCGCAAGATAGCACTTTTTTATTCTGTGCGCTTCCATAAGCCGCGTGAGTCTCGCCGCAGTCGGCTTGTCCTTGGCGATAAGAACCGCGCCGGAGGTGTCCCGGTCGAGCCGCGTTATGCATCTGAAAATGCGGGGTGAAAGGTAATTGACCACCCGACCGGCCAATGTATCGTCCTGAAGCTTTTTCGACGGATGTACGGCAAGGCCGTACGGCTTGTTGACTGCCAGAACACTATCGTTTTCAAAAATGATGTCGAGCGGCTTGTCAATCTTCTTTATTCTCTCGCTCGAACGGGTATCCTCAAAATTGATTTCCAGCCTCTCACCCGGCTTGAGCTCATGCCGCACCGTTGCATGAACGCCGTTTATCAGAATACCGTCGGGACGCGCCTTCAAGGAAGTTATCATAGACTGAGAAAAGCCCAGACGGCTTTTCAGATATGTTCTAATCAAAACTCCGTCTAGGCTTTCATCAATAATTATTGTCATTTATAAGGCTCAGTCGATCTGAACTGTCCAGCCGAATGTGTCGTCTGTCTTGCCCCACTGAATTCCCGTGAGGGTATCATAGAGGTGCTGTGTAACCGCGCCTATCTTGCCGCCGTTTACGATGCACTTCTTGCCCTTGTAGCAAAGCTCGCCGATGGGCGAAACAACAGCAGCAGTGCCGCAGCCCCATGCCTCCTCAAGAGTGCCGTCGTCCATAGCCTTTTCAAGCTCGTCAACGCTGAGAAGACGCTCGCTGACGGTGTAGCCTTCGCTCTTGAGAACCTCTATACAGCTCTTTCTCGTGATACCGGGAAGAATGGAGCCTGTCAGGGCAGGTGTAACTATCTCGTTGCCTATTTTGAACATTACGTTCATGGCGCCGACTTCCTCAATGTACTTGCGCTCAACGCCGTCGAGCCAAAGCACCTGAGAATAGCCGTTTTGCTCGGCTCTCTCGCCTGCACGGTTGCTTGCCGCGTAGTTACCGCCGCACTTAGCGTAACCGGTGCCGCCGCGGACTGCTCTGACGTCCTGATCCTCTATCATTATGCGAACGGGGTTGATGCCCTCCTTGTAGTAGCTGCCGACGGGAGAAGCGATTATCATAAATGTAGCGTTGTGAACGGCATGAACGCCGAGCGACTCATCGTTACCGAACATAAACGGACGCAGATAGAGAGATGTTCCCTCCTTGCTGGGAGTCCATTCCTCCTCCGTCTTTACGAACGCGAGCAGAACCTCCATAGCCATATCCTCGGGAATCTGCGGCAGGCAAAGGCGCTCAGCCGAATTATTCATGCGGCGGATATTCTCGATAGGTCTGAAAAGCTGAACCTTGCCGTCCGCTCTTCTGTATGCCTTAAGACCCTCAAATATTTCCGAGCCGTAGTGAAGCACGGTCGAAGCGGGATGAACCGGAATGTATCCGAACGGAACTATTCTCGCATTGTGCCAACCCTGCTCCTTGGAATAGTCCATGATGAACATATTGTCGGTGAAAATCTTGCCGAAGCCGAGCTCATCGGGATTTGGCTTAGCCTTCTTTTCCTTATTCAAATCGTATTTGATTTCTATGGTACCCATATCAAATCCTTCTTTCGTAACCACCGGAAACCCGGCAAACTGTAATAATTGAATATTTGTAACTAAATAATACTACACTTTTTTTTCGATTTCAAGAGGAAAATGCGCCGCAAAGCAACAATCTCTCAATAGATTATCCAAATACATATTGACAAACCGCCACGGCGTGTGCTAATATATTTAGGCTGTTTAGAAGCTTGATCCATTAGCTCAGACGGTAGAGCATTTGACTTTTAATCAAAGGGTCCGGAGTTCGAATCTCCGATGGATCACCAAAAGACCGTCTTGCTTGGCAAGACGGTCTTTTATCTGACAGCGCCGATTTGACTTGTCTTTTTCCCTGCCGGTATTCTTCGCAATTTATCCTTCCGGTTGTAGCGCAGCCAAGGGACATTTCCGAGCGCCGCCGGTGGCGGAGAAAGCGAGGAATAAGGAGTGGCAGCAACTTGGCGATTGGCAAGTGAGCTATGCGAACGCAGACAGGGCCTTAGTTGCAACAGGGAGCGCAAGCGAACAACTGCATTTAATTATAACTTAATATTTTATCGGGGTGTAGCGCAGTTGGTAGCGCGCGACATTTGGGATGTTGAGGCCGCAGGTTCGAACCCTGTCACTCCGACCATCTCTCTTTGCATTTATTGATACAATAAGTGCAAAGAGAGTTTTCTTTTTCGCCGCCTACATCCCTAAAAAGGTGAAAACCCAGTAGAATTGCCTATCTTCGTGCCGACTTAGCACCAGAAGATGAGCTTTTTTGTTTGTTGGTGACCGAGATGGCCGCAACCTGGCCACCAGCTTTGTTAAATCGTTTTCTTTTTGGGTTATCATTATCCGCACCGCACAAATCGCTACAAATTACAAGCAATCGGTCAGACGCCTTGATAAGCGTCTGACCGATTGCTAATTTCAGTATATGCGTTGTCCCAAGATTATCTAAGCTCAATATTAAAAGCCGAAAAAACGGCACTTTACGGTGTCATGACAGCTTTTCCAGGATTTCAGCCGCATTTGTGTCCGGCTTGACCTTAGGCATAACCGTTTCTATGACGCCCTGTTCATCAATCACAAAGGTTGTACGCACGACGCCCATACAGGTTTTACCGCACATCTTCTTTTCCTGCCACACATCATACGCCCTGATCGCATCAAGGTCGGGATCGGAAAGCAAAACGAACGGCAAGCCCTGCTTTTCGGAAAATTTCAAGTGGGACGCCACGCTGTCTTTGCTGACGCCGATGACTTCGGCATTCCGCTTTACAAACTCGTCATACAGCTTCGCAAAAGCCAGCGCCTGTTTTGTACAGCCGGATGTATTATCCTTGGAATAAAAGTACAAAACAACTTTTTTGCCCCTGAAATCGGAAAGAGAAACATCATTTCCGTTTTTATCCTTCAGTGTAAAATCCGGAGCTTTATCCCCGTTTTTTAGCATAATATCTCTCCTATTCTATTTTTCCCGATACGGAAATCAGATATCAGCCTTCCACAGACCGTGAAGGTTGCAGTATGCATAAGCCGCAATCGGCTTTTCATCCGCAAGAGCAAAAACCGCTGCCGGCTCTTTGCCTGTCTCAAGGCACTTACGCTGGCCGCCCTTGTCGGTCTGAAGATATACCCAAAGTATGCTGTGTTCCTCCGTCATGGGATGCAATGCGGATCCGACGGAAACCTTGACCGTGTTACCTTCGACAGTAACGACGGGGATATGCTTCTCCTTGCTTGCCTCCACAGTACCGGGCTCAAGCCTGGTCATCTTCTGACCGCAGCACATTATCGGCACGCCCGCATCATTTATCATCCCGATAAGGTTTCCACAGTGCTCGCAAATATAAAACTTATTGTCATTCATAATAAAAATCCTCCCAACAGGCATTAAATATATTATATATCTAATATAAGCACTTTTATCCGGTTAAGTCAAGACATACCGTCACAAATATCAGTGCTTTTTTCGCGTTAGCAAAGCGAGCCGTACGCAGGCAATAAGTTCAGCTGTCAAAGCCGAAGGTAAATACCGCAGACTCATCGTCATAATTCTCATTAGGTATCCACATTGCCGTTTTATCTGTCAGGTTGTAAACAACGCTATGTACCGTGCAGCCGTTTCCGTCATCGTTTTTCCATGTTCGTCTGCCGACGAGGCTTAGAATATTCATTGCCGCCCGCTCGTCCCGAACCACGCCGTTTGTTTTATTAAGCTCAGCATAAATAGCCTGATAACGGTCATAGCCCTTCTTGTCGTCATCGGCTGAGCCTTCATAATAACCGGGCTGAATTATAAAGTTTGTGATAACCTGATAATCGGTTGTGCCTTCCATATCGCCGATATGCTCGTCATTATCGTTATATGTAACCGTCAGCTTTCTGGCGGCGCCGTCATTATCGGTAGAATCCGTGCCTGCAACCCATTCAAGGACAGCGCTTTTGCCTGTGGAATCCGCGACCATATAGTGGTAGGAGGTTTTAGCTGAATCGTGCAGATCGTAAGCGGACGCAATCTCTGCAGCCTCCTCAACGCTGTCTGCGTAGTCGAGGATAAGCCGCAAAAGTGTAGTGGAAGTAAAATCCGGCTTGTCGGTGTTCTGATCTGTTGCGACGGTTTCGTCTCCTCCCTGATAAGTCATATATATGCCGCAGCTTACACCGGCATCGTTTATACCGTCAAGCGGAGCATATACGGCGGCAAGGCAGGTTATTTTATTCATCAAGCCGTCCACATTCTTATCTACATCTATACCGAGAAACTGTAAATCCACAGTCGATATGGAAGCATGGCGTCCCTCGTTAGCCTCGGTTTTGACTATACAGGTATTGGTCTTAGAAAAATCATAGTTTCGCCCGAACAAAACATCTCCGTCTTCGGTTTTTGCGGTAAACGAGGAGCAGGCGATTTCGGGGTCGGTAATATTCATGTCAATCACGCCCTTTGTGATTTTTGACGTGATAAAATCAATAAGCTCGGCATCGCTCTTGACACCGCCCTGATCAACAAATTCGTCGAGATAAAATCCGCCCTTAACATCCATGGAATATACCGCGCCGTCGAGGTGTTCGTCATTTCTGCCGCGGATAAGCTTCATGCTCGCCAAAGTGGAAATTTCGTTGTGCCAAAGCGAAAAAACGGCAATTCCGAAGACGAGTACAATCGCCGCCAAAGCTATCGCGATTCCCTTAATAATCCTTTTCACAATCTTCTTTTTGGTTTGTTCCATTACAGCCTTCCTTTCGGTCATCTTAAGAATAAGTGCAGAAGTTTTTCGTAGAATCTGCTTTTGTACGGCTGATATCTCATCGGCAAATCCAGCCAGTTTTTTTTGTCTACTATCGATTTATAATGGGAAAAGGCGTCGAAGCCGTCCCTGCCGTGATAAGATCCCATTCCGCTCTCGCCTACACCGCCGAAGCCCATACTGCTTGTTGCCAAATGTATAACGACATCATTTATGCAACCGCCGCCGTAGGACAGCTCTGTGCAGACTCGCCTGATGTGCTTCTTATCAGCGGAGAAAATATAAAGCGCCAGCGGTTTATCCTTGCCCTTGAGCCTATTTACGGTATCGTCGAAACTGTCAAATGTCAGAATCGGCATAATCGGGCCGAATATCTCTTCCCCCATCACCGCGTCTGTTTCCGTAACATTATCCATAACCGTGGGTGCGATTTGGTTTGTTTCCGGTTTGATTTCGCCGCCTATGACAACCTTGCTTTTATCGATAAGGCCGCAAAGGCGGTCAAAATGCTTTTTATTTATTATTTTTCCATAGTCTTTGTTCTGCAACGGTTTTTCTCCGTACTGCAGCTTAATCTGCTTTACCGTTTCCGCGACAAAAGCGTCTTTGACGGTTCTCTCGCAAAGGATATAATCGGGAGCGACGCAGGTCTGTCCGCAGTTTAAGAACTTTCCGAAAACAATCCTCTTGGCGGCAAGCTTGATATCGGCGCTCGCATCCACGATGCAGGGGCTCTTGCCGCCCAGCTCCAAAACGGCGGGCGTCAGATTTTCGGCTGTATGGCGCAATACCTCCCTGCCGACCTCCCGGCTGCCGGTAAAAAACACAAAATCAAATTTTTGTTCCAGCAGGGCAGAATTTTCCCCTCTGCCGCCGGTCACAACCGCCACATATTCCGGCTCAAAGCATTCGGAAATGATTTTTTCCACGACCTTGCCCGTCTCCGGAGAGTATGCGCTCGGCTTTACGATGGCAGTATTGCCCGCGGCAATTGCATCCGCGAGAGGATCTACCGTCAAAAGAAACGGATAATTCCAGGGGCTCATGATGAGCGTGTTTCCGTAAGGAACCGGCTGTCTGTAGCTGTGAGACGCAAACTGTGCGAGGGGCGTATATACTGTCTTTCTTCCAGCAAATTTTTTTGTATGACGAATCATATACGATATTTCCGAAAGCACAAGGCCGCTTTCGCACATAAACGATTCGTAATGGCTTTTTCCGAGGTCGGAGGCCAGCGCATCGTTTATCTCGGTCTCGTATTTCTTTACGGCGGCATACAGCTTTTCAAGCTGTTCAATACGGAATTTCACCGGAACTGTCGCGCCGCTTCTGTAATATGCCCTCTGCTTTTCGAGCAGAGCTTTGATTTGCTCACCTGTCATAGTGTTGACTCCAATCTGCCGCTTGGTAATAAAATATTTCCAGTTGCTTCTTTGTCATCAGCTTGGGGACGGGATACAGCGGGTTAGCTTCCTTCTCGGCGTGTTCCGCCATATACGGTATATCTTCCCTCCTGATGCCCGGTATCTTTTCGGGTATCCCCATATTTTCATTCAATTCTCTGATAGCCTTTATAAATTTTACGGCGCCGTCCTCATGGGAATCGGTCTCCCCTGCAACACCGGCGGCAATACCGAGCCGGTGGAGCTTTTTATATACGCTCTTGCCATAGGCTTTCAGCACATACGGCATAAGCACCGCGTTGGCCAAGCCGTGAGGAGTGCCGTACCGGCCGCCGAGCGAGTGAGCGACGGCATGAATATACCCGACGTACGATTTAGAGAAAGCCAACCCCGCCTTATACGCCGCAATAAGCATGTTTTTTCTTGCCTCATGGTTGCGGCCGTCGGTATATGCGGCCTCCACATTCTCAAAAACAAGTCTGACGGTGTCGATTGCCAGAGCCGACGTCTCCCGGGTGGCAGACCTGCCGATATATGCTTCCACGGCATGAGTCAGTGCGTCCATTCCCGTGGCAGCGGTAAGCTGCGGCGGCAGAGAATATGTCAGTTCCGCGTCCAGCACCGCATAATTAGGTATCAGCGGAAAGCTCATAAGCGCGTATTTATAATGCTTTTCGCTGTCGGTAATTACTGCCGCAAGGGTTGCTTCGCTGCCTGTGCCCGCCGTGGTCGGTATGGCTATCAATGTGGGCAAGCGGCGAAGAACCCGAAGTATCCCCTTCATCTGACCGACCGTTTTTTTCGGATAAACCGCTCTCGCACCGACAGCCTTTGCACAGTCCATTGAAGAACCGCCGCCGATGGCTATAAGGCTGTCGCAGTTGTTTTTCCGATAAAGCTTCAGCGCTTCTTCAACATTCTTTACCGTTGGGTTGGGCTGTGTTTTATCATAGACGGTATATTTTACGCCGTTTTCCCGCAAAATGCTTTCCAGAGTATCGGTCAGACCGTTATTTACTATCCCCTTATCGGTTACTACAAGAACCGAACGTACACCTTCCTCTTTGAACACCTTGCCGATCCCCAAGCAGGAGGTGATTATCTGCGGTTCTCTGTAAGGAAGAAAAGGCAATGCAAGGCGGAGCGCCGTTTGAAAAATACGGCAATAAGCCGATTTGATAAAAAACATAAAGACCTCTTAGCTGTTGTACTTATTTGCGATTGCTTCAAGCCTTGTGCTGACAACGGAAAGATAGCGGTAAAAAGCGACTCTTTCCTCTTCGGTAAGGCCGTAGCTTATCTCGTCGAGAACGCCGTCTATTTTATCGGCTATCTTCTTTCCGACCTCAAGTCCTTTTTCTGTCAGTGAAAGGTGGCTCTTATATCGTTTTGCATTTTTTGATTCGCATGCTATATATCCGTTTGTCTCAAGATAATCTAACGAACGGGATATCGTAGCCTTATCCTCCTCGCACCTCTCACATAAATCGGTAGCCGTTAATCCTTCTGAGGAGTATAGATAATAAAGACAGGAAATATGCGAGCTTCTCAAATCATAATCCTCCATCTCCCGATTCTTTATTTTACGAATGCTCCGGCTTATTCTGTTGATAAGCACGGTAAAAGTTTCAAATCTCTCTTTCACGTCGGCACCTCCGTTTACTGCACTTGTTGAAGTTTCAACAAGTGCAAGAATACCACAAACTTGTTGAAATGTCAACAAGTTTGTTTCATTTCAGATAATCATACCCTGTCTGAAGCGCCGCAGACAGGGATACTGCCACTGATAATGCGCTTTTTCAGCTCTCTTGAAGCGCCTTAAACACACCGGATTTCGCAAATATGTATTTTTTATGTTTTTTTGTATTATTTTGTATTATAATGTAAAATAGCTTTTAATCGGGGCGGCGGAACAGGCCGTCTTTGGGTACCGCGCAAAAACCGCAGCAAAATGCCGCATATGTCAACTGCATCGCGGCTATATCAATTACATTTATACAGAAAAGAGAAAATTATGTGGGTACTGTTTGCATTCGGCTCGGCTTTTT
>JAQXGK010000015.1 GCA_029006345.1 Bacillota bacterium | reverse complement strand
TCAGGAGGAGGCCCCCTCGTTAGGCAAGCCTGTGCTTGTGATGCGCGACACCACCGAGCGCCCCGAGGGAATTGCCGCAGGCACTCTCAAGCTTGTCGGCACCACCGAGCAAGTGATATATTCATCCTTCAAACAGCTGCTTGAGGATAAGGACGAATATGACCGAATGGCACACGCCTCAAATCCGTACGGCGACGGCAGGGCTTGCATACGCATAGCCGATATTCTCGAAAACAGCTGATAACGGACGCGGTATGAATATCCCCGTTGGGTTGTGTATCGCCTCACAATTTCCGGCCTTTATTAAACCCGATAATAAAAAAGAGAGAGAAGCATTGCTTCTCTCTCTTTTATTACATTACACCTGCGCTTTAAGACTCGGCTTCAGTCTTGAATTGTTGCGTTCATATGTTATATCAGCACCGTTGTTTCCGCAAGCGGCTTTCTCTGTGAATGACGCTCGCTCGGCTCGGCATTTTCCGCAGGATAACCGAGAGGGAGAAGGCAGAGCGGCTGCTGCTCCGGGGGCAGATTGAACAGCTCTTTGGCCTTTTCAGTGTCAAAGCAGCAAACCCATGTCGAGCCTATGCCTATTTCGGCAGCGGCCAGCATCATATGCGTTGCGACAATAGAAGCGTCCATTTCTCCAGACGGATGACCGGTGTAGGGGTTCTTCCAGCACTCATCTCTGTCGGCGCAAATCATGAGAACCGTTTTAGAGCCAAAGCATTTGTAAAGAGAATTGATTTTTTCCAGGCCTTTTTCACTCTTGATGACATATATTTTTTGCGGCTGCAGGTTTTTTGCAGTCGGCGCAAGTCTGCCTGCGTTAAGTATATGTTCAAGCTTTTCGTTTTCGACCGTACGACCGGAAAAAGCTCTGACCGAGTACCGGCCTTCTGCCAGTTTCATAAAATCCATAATATGACCTGCCTTTCTGTCAGTTATTGTTTTTCGTCAATTTCAGGGGATTTATACGTTTTTTTAATTTCAAACCAGAAACAGCTGCCCTTTCCGAGCGTGCTTTCGACGCCGTATCGTGCGGAATGAAGACCCAGCAGTTTCTTGACGATCGACAGTCCTAACCCTGTTCCCACCATATCGCGTTTGTGGTTTTCGGTCGCCCTGTAGTACCTGTCCCAAATGTTGGCAAGCTGATCCTTGGGAATGCCGATACCGTGGTCGATCACCTCGAGCTTGATTGTATCGCCGGTGACCGTCTGCCTTATGAGTACCCGTTTGTCGTCTGTCGAATAGTTGATTGCGTTGTTTAACAGGTTTGCTATAACCTGTGACAGCTTGGATCTGTCGGCGTCGACATTGACACGGATGTCGTATTCAAAGCGTATATCAAAGCCGTTCTTTTCAGTCATGGTCTGATATCGCTTGCGGATTTCCTCAACGAGATCGGTGAAGCAGAATACCTGAGTTTCCAGTGCCTGCATTCCGGCTTCGATTTTTGAGATACTCAGCATGTCAGAAACAAGTCCGGAAAGTCTTTCGGTTTCGTCTATGATGTTTTGAAGGTTCTCCGGAGTGATTTCGCCCGGTATGTCGCGCATCATTTCGCTGTAGCCGGAGATAAGTGTCAGCGGTGTACGCAAATCGTGCGAAACATTGGCTATGAGCTCCTTGCGAAGCTCGTCAACCTTGTTGATTTCGTCGTTGGCGGTCTGAAGCGTTGTGCCGAGCTGATCGATTTCCTTATAACCGCCGTGATTTTCGCTGATATCAAATCTGAATTCGCCCGCCGGCAGTTTCTTAGACTCCTCTGTGAGGCGGATTATCGGGTCTGATATATTTTTGGAAATAATAAACGCTGTAATAACCGAGATAATAAGCAAAACGGCTGTAATGATGATTAACTGAACGCGAAGCGTTTGCACGGTAGCGTCGACGGGTGTTATCATAGTGCTGAGTACAATGAAAATATCGTTGCCCTCGGCGTCGGTGGAAATCCGGCAGTTGAGCATACTGTCGGTGTTAGAGCTGTTGTCAGGATAAAGGTTGAAATCGGACAGCTTCAGTCCGAAGCTTACTGCGTTGTTTGACGAGTATTTATCATGTACAATGCTGTCAATTCCGAACTTGGCCGAAAAGCTTTTTTTGGTTCCCTCCGACGAATAGAAGTAGGTGGTAAATACTCCGTTGTTGTCGAGAGTTTTCTGCAGCAATTCCTTGATATACTCGTCGGATGTCAGCGAATGTATAATGCAATATCCTCCGGAATGCTCGCTTGCCAAGGTGTTCAGCGAGGTGTCGTAAATCGCAACGCAGATATTGTTGTGCATCATCTTGATGAGCTCGTCGTTGTAGTCGTCGGACTTGGAAACCGTGTTTTCGAGCTGCTTGGCATTCTTTTCAAGCTCGCTTGCCTTTATGGAACGGTAAAAGTTGTCGAGAAAAACCGTCTGAAATATCCACAATGCCGCGATAATCAGCAGAGTGAAAGTCATAAGAAAGGCTATCAGTCTCCATTTTATCCCGTATCTGTGCTTAAGCTTCAAAGCGGTAGCCTACACCACGGACTGTAACTATGAATTTTGAGTATGCTCCGAGGCTCTTTCTTAATAATTTTATGTGTGTGTCGAGGGTGCGGTCGTCGCCGTAAAAGTCGTATCCCCAAACATTTGAAATTAACTTTTCCCGTGAAAGCGCGATGTTTCGGTTTCTTATCATATAAAACAAGAGCTCGTACTCCTTCGGGGACATATCCGTGCGCTTTCCGTCTATGGTGACTATGCGTGCGGTGAAATCTACCGAAAGCCCTTCGGCTTCAAACAGCTCTTTTTCATTTTTTTGCGAAGCATTGTTAGCACGGTTGACTATGGCGCTGATTCTCATCATAAGCTCTTTGGGTGAAAAAGGCTTCACTACATAGTCGTCAACTCCGACTTCAAATCCGTGAATCTTATCGTATTCTTCGCCGCGCGCCGACAGCATTATCACCGGGACATCGGTTGTTTTTCTGATCTCGCGGCAGGCAGAAAAGCCGTCCAGCTCGGGCATCATGATATCCATTATAATAATGTCGTATTTGTTTATGCGGCACTTTGACACGGCGTCCATACCGTCGCAAGCTTCATCAACCTCATAGCCTTCAAATTCCGCATATTTGCGAATAATGCTTCTGATTTTCATTTCGTCGTCTACTACAAGAATCTTCATTTTTGCTTCCTTTCGTTATAAGACAGCGATTGACATATGCCGCCGATTATTTTATGATGTTATTAATGTAATATAGCTTTGTGAAATCAAAGTGAAAATAATCGGAATATAAATTCACTTCACTGATGAAAGTATATCATATTTAATCATTGTTGAAAAGGGAAAAGAAATGAAAGAAACCAACGGGCTTAAAGGGTGCATAGAGTTTTTAATCAAGTGCGACGATATGAAGGACATTGAGCGCAGGAATCTAAATATCTCGTCGCGCCGCCGAGAGAACGATGCGGAGCATTCCTGGAGTCTTTCGATGATGGCGATAACACTTTACGAATTTGCCGCTGAAAAGGTCAACCTTGAACGGGTGCTTAAAATGGTTACGGTTCACGATTTGGTAGAGCTGTATGCCGGGGATGTGTTCGCTTACGACAGCGAAAGAAACATCGGCAAGGCACAGCGCGAGGCGGAAGCCGCGGACAAGCTGTTTTCTATACTGCCGGAATATAAGGGCACTGAGCTTCGACAGCTTTGGGAGGAATTTGACCGAATGGATACGCCGGATTCCCGCTATGCCGCCGCCTGCGACCGCTTGCAGCCGCTTATAAACAATTTCTTTACTGAAGGGCATACATGGCAGCAGTACGGGGTTTATCCCGACAGCGTCCTCAAGAGAAACGAGGTTGTCAAGACCGCTATTCCTGATATGTGGAAAGTAGTTGAATACTTTGTAGCGGAGGGAAAGCGCCTCGGGTATTTCGATAAAGCTCTGAAAAAATAAAAGAGCGCGTCACTCGTCAGAGTGACGCGCTTGCTGTTATTTTGCGTCGTTTTGTCTTATTTCGACTCTGCGGATTTTGCCGCTGATGGTCTTGGGAAGCTCGTCGACAAATTCAACTATTCTCGGATATTTGTACGGAGCAGTATGAGTCTTGACATAATTCTGGATTTCCTTTTTGAGCTCGTCCGTGCCGACTGTTCCGCGAGTCAGGACTATAGTAGCCTTGACTATCTGTCCTCTTACGGCGTCGGGAACCGCTGTGATAGCGCACTCAAGTACATAAGGAAGCTCCATAATTACGCTTTCTATTTCAAACGGTCCGATACGGTAGCCGGAGGACTTGATTACATCGTCGATTCTGCCTACATACCAATAGTAGCCGTCCTCGTCCCTTGTAGCCTGGTCGCCTGTGTGGTAGAAGCCGTCATGCCATACGGATTTTGTCTTTTCGTCGTCGTTGTAATAGCCCTTGAACAGACCGCAGGGTGCCTTGCCGTCAGGAGTGCGAACACAGATTTCGCCGGTTTCTCCGTTCTTGCATTCGTTTCCGTCCTGATCGAGAAGCACTACGTCGTAGAGAGGCGTGGGGCGTCCCATGGAACCGATTTTGGAGGTGGTTCCGACAAGATTGCCGATAGAGAGCGTAGTTTCGGTCTGGCCGAAGCCCTCCATTATTTTCAGACCGGTAGCCTTGTAGAACTGCGAGAAAACCTCCGGATTGAGTGCCTCTCCGGCAGTGGTCGCGTATTTTATCGAAGAAAGGTCGTATTTTGACAGATCCTCTTTAATAAAGAAGCGATACATGGTGGGAGGTGCGCAGAAGGTTGTTATGTTGTATTTTGCGAACAGGGGAAGCAAATCCTCCGGACTGAAGCGGTCGAAATCGTAAACAAAGGTTGCCGCTTCGCACAGCCACTGACCGTACAGCTTGCCCCAGAGCGCTTTGCCCCAGCCGGTATCGGAAATGGTAAGGTGCAGGCCGTTGGGATCAATATTGTGCCAGTATTTTGCTGTTATAAAGTGGCCGAGAGCGTATTTGTAGGAATGAGCCGCGATGCTCGGGTAGCCCGTAGTGCCGGATGTGAACAGCATGAGCATCGTGTCATCGCCGCAGGCGGTATCTGCCGTGCGTTCGAATGTATCGCCGCAGCGGTCGAACTCTTCATCAAAGCAGTGCCAGCCTTCGCGCTTGCCGTCAACAATCACCTTGATTTTAAGCGACTCGCAGTTGTTTGCCGCAAGCTCTGCCTGGGTGGATACATCACCGTCCGCCGTACAGACGATTGCCTTTACGCCGGCTTTGTTGTAGCGGTATTCAAAGTCGTGCTGAACCAACTGATTTGTGGCCGGTATGGCGATTGCTCCGAGCTTGTGAAGACCGAGCATTGCAAACCAGAACTGATAGTGACGGCGGAGCACCAGCATTACTCTGTCGCCCTTCTGAATTCCGAGTGAGGCAAAGTAGTTTGCCGTCTGTGCAGATGCCTTTTTCATGTCGGCAAAGGTGAATCTGCGCTCCTCCTTGTCGCGGGAGAGGTGAACCATGGCAAGTCTTGCGGGGTCCTTTTCCGCTATCTTATCTACACAGTCGAATGCAAAGTTGAATCTGTCCTCATTTTTGAAGTCTATCTTCTGCAAAACTCCGTTTGAATCCGATTCCGTTTCGATAAATTCTTCATATACGGGGTCTTTTAGACCGGCCAGATCGGTTGCGGTGATTTCGTTTGAGCTTTCTTCGGGGGATTTGTAGGGAGCGGCATGAGCGCTCGGATTCATTACCACTGCGTACATTACACAGTCTTTTCCTCCGACTGCAACCATTCCGTGCGGCATTGTGCTGGTGTAATAAATACTGTCGCCGGCATTCAGCACCTCGGTGTTGTCGCCGACCTTTATCTTCAAGGAGCCGGATATAACGATGTCAAGTTCCTGACCGTAGTGCGTACTTGTGGGAATATCATTTTCCTCTGCTTGTCTGGAGTAGGGGACGGTGACGCAGAAGGGCTCTGCCAGCTTGTGCTTGAACATAGGCGCGATGCCTAAGTATTTGAAGCCTGCGCGGCGTGTTATCGGCAATCCTTCGCCGGCTCTTGTAACGTCGTATGCCGTCAGATGAGGGCTTTCGCCTTCAAGTACGTCTGCTATCTCGATCCCGCAGGCGAGCGCGCATTTGTAAATGAAGGTGAAGTTAAAATCATTTGCGCCGCTTTCAAAGCCCTGATACTCGTCGACAGAGAGATCGACCTTTTCTGCCATTTGCTCGACAGACAGCCCGACAGCTTCGCGTGCCGCCTTGACTCTCTGCGCGATTTCCCGCAGCTTTACGTCAAGCATTTTCTTTGAGTTCTCCATAAATATTACCTTTCCTTTCTCAACGCTAAACCGAAGCGCAGCCCCGGCTTGTCGCAGTGACGGCTCATGCCGCCTTTTAACAGATGATAATTTCACTTATAAAGAAAAAAATCTCGTCTCAAAATCACTTTGAGACGAGATAAACTCGCGGTACCACTCAAATTGCACACGGTGTGTGCCACTTTACGGACTCAAACAAGCCCTTTGCAATAACGCAGCAACTGCGGGTTCTTTTACTTGCAATAAATGCTTTCAAATTGCCGACTCGGAAGGGATGGGTCTGTGGAAAAAAATTCTATCGGCTCGCACCAACCGCCGACTCTCTGTAAGAACCGTAATCCGACCGTCTTCGTCACAGTCTTTATAAGTTGGGTATATGTTATCACCTAGTTTGGCATTTGTCAACCCCAAATTTTCAAATTACAGGTATTCGTTTTCTACTGTCCCGGTATATGAGATTTCGCATGGCCCGTTCATTGTTACGGAGAAGTCGTCGCTTATCCGTATTGTAAGCGTGCCGCCCTTCAGCAAAACGCTGATGTCGGCGTTAGCTTCTGCAAGACCGAGCTTGACCGCCGCCGCAGCAACGGCACAGGCGCCGGTTCCGCAGGCGAGCGTTTCCCCGGAGCCGCGTTCCCAGACGCGCATCTCGATTTTATTTTTATCGGCAATTCGGGCGAACTCCGCATTTACTTTTTCGGGAAATAGGGGGCTGTTTTCAAATAACGGGCCCTCCTCCTCAAGCGGAAATTCCTTTACGTTGTCTACAAAAGTTACAGCGTGAGGATTTCCCATAGACAGTGCCGTTGTGCGCCAGATTTTGCCGCCGATTTCGTGTTCGGCATTTATCATTTCCCGGTCGCAAAGAATCGGTATGTCGCAGGGGGCAAACGAGGCTTTGCCCATGTCCACCAAAACTGATTCAACTGTTCCGTCGGCAATGTTGAGATGAAGTGTTTTGTTGCCGCCGAGCGTTTCGACGGTAATGATGTCCTTTTTGACGCCGAGGTTTTCATACAGCAGCTTTCCGACACAGCGTATTGCATTGCCGCACATTTTACCTTCGCTGCCGTCGGCATTGAACATGCGCATTTTAGCGTCGCATACGTGGGATGGACATATCATTACCATTCCGTCACCGCCTATCGAAAAATGCCTGTCCGACAAAGCGATTGCGGCTTTCTGAGGTTCTTTTATGCAGTCCTTCAGACAGTCAAAGTATATATAATCGTTGCCGATGCCGTGCATCTTTATAAAATTTCTCTTCATTACTTCCGCTGACCTCTTTTTTCTTTACATATCGTCGTTTTGCGCTTATAATGATAGCATATGGGACTTGATTTTGTAAAGTGCGGGGGTAACGAAAATGATAAGACTTGCCAAGGCAGCAGACATCCGCAGGATGGATAGCTTGGCCATCAGCTCCTGCGGCTTTTCGGAGGAAAAGCTGATGGACAACGCAGCTCTTGCTCTCAACAGAAGAATGGATTTGTTTCTTGCTTCCCAAGGACGCGAATACGGGAAGACTGTGATTCTCTGCGGAGCCGGAAATAACGGCGGCGACGGCTATGCTCTCGCCGAGCGCTTTATTTCAGCCGGCAGGGATTTCGATATTATAGCAGTTTATCCCCCGAAAAGCGACGAGGCGGTCAGACGCGCTCTGCACATAAAGAGCCTCGGAAAGACAGTCTATTCCGCCGAGCATGACACGGCGGAATGTAAAAGCCTTGTGATCGGGGCAGACACGGTAGTTGATGCGATTTTCGGTGTCGGATACAACAGCGACCGAACGGCGGACAATGTGTTTTACCGTGTTGTAAGGTGGCTCAGACAAAGTAATGCGCTTATTATTTCCGTCGATATGCCGAGCGGCGTCAGCTCGGATGACGCCGGCTTTTATGAAGAGAGCTCCGAGCACTTTCCGGTTTGTATAAAGGCTGATGCAACCGTGACTTTTCAGATGTCCAAGGTCGGCCTTGAATCGGCGCCTGGTATTTTTTATGCCGGCGAAGTTTTTACGGAGGATATTTTTATCCCCGAAAAGGTGCTGGAGAAAATACCTTTTTCGGCAAGACTCAGCGATATCGGCGTGCTTGACTGCATACCGCAGCGTCGGATAGATTCAAATAAGGGCAGCTACGGACGGCTCGTATCGTTCTGCGGAAGCCGAAATATGCCGGGCGCCGCGGTTCTGTCCTGTCTCGGAGCCTTGTCGGGCGGCGTCGGGCTTATGACCTGTCTTGTGACTGATTCGGTCAAGCGGGTTGTAGCTTCATGTGTGCCGGAGGTGATTTTTCAGACTCTTCCCGAGCTAAATGAGGGTGTAATAGACGCAAACTCCTGCGAGAGCATTATAAACGGCAGTCTTTCAAGGGCGACAGGTCTTTTGATTGGCTGCGGTATCGGCACGGATAGGTCTGCGCGCAGGCTGATCCTTGAGCTTATCGACAGCAGTCAGTGTCCGATAGTTCTCGATGCCGACGGGATAAATCTTCTTTGCGATGATATCGATGTTTTCAAAAAGCACGGCAGACGAATGGTGCTTACGCCCCATCCCGGTGAGATGGCGCGGTTGCTCAAGACCGATGTCTCCGGCATTCAGAAGAACCGGGTGACAAGCGCCGACTTCTTTTCCGGCGAGTTCGGCTCGGTGGTTGTGCTAAAGGGCTACCGCACCGTTGTTTCCTCTCCCGATAAAGGCATTTATATAAACCCGACAGGTAATCCCGGAATGGCAAAAGCAGGCACCGGGGATGTGCTCGCCGGGCTGACCGCCGGGCTGGTCGCACAGCGGATAGACCCGTTCGAGGCGGCCGCCTGCGCCGCGTATGTTCACGGACTCGCCGGCGATATGGCATCTGATGAGATGGGTGAGATTTCAATGCGCGCAAGCGATCTTGTGCGATATATACCGCAGGTATTTGCAAGTAAAAGGTAAAAATGCGTATGCTTCCGTCATACCTTTATATAAAGGAAACGCGGAGGTGAAACTATTGAAAAAGCTGATTGCTTTGTCTCTTGTGACCGTCATTTTGCTGACCTCATGCGGCGCCAAAGACATTACCGACGAGGTCAGACGCTGTTTTATGCTGCCGTCGGAGAACGAATGTACATTAGAGGTAAACGGCACCGTGTATGAGGCAAGAATGATTTACGACGGTGCGGATGTGCTTTCGTTTGAATTTCATTCCGGGGAGCTTGACGGAATGACCAAAAAGATTACAGCCGATTCGGTCAGTACAAAAATCGGCAGTATATCGGCAGAAGATAAGATACAAAACGAGCCTTTAACAGCCGTTAGACGAGCGTTTATTCGCTTGGGCGCGCAGGAATACAAGCACGGCGGCGAGTTGTCGGAATTTGAGTTTTCCGACGGAGAATTTGAGTATTCGCTGGTCTTTGATACTGCAAAAAGCAGTCCGGTATCGGTAACCGTCTGCGACGGTTCAAATGAAGTTAAAATTAATTATTGTTAAGTCTGAATCTTAAATGATCAGACTTGAAAGGAATTGTAAAAATGGTGATTCCCGAGGGAATAAGGGCGTACGCGGCCATCAATCTCGATAATCTGAAAAGAAATTTTGAGATAATCAAATCAAATCTGCCGGAGAGTGTAGGAGTTATTGCCGTTGTCAAGGCCAACGCCTACGGTCACGGAGCGGTATATGTTGCCCGTGCGCTGGAGGATCGATGCGCGTATTTCGCGGTTGCCACGCCTGCGGAAGCTTATGAACTGCGCGAGAACGGTATCAAAAAGCCGATTTTGATAATCGGTTATTCCCATCCGTCCGAGGCGGCCCGTCTCAGCCGGGAAAATATTACGCAGTGCGTGTTCTCTCTCAAATACGCGCGCGAACTCAGCGCCGAGCTTCCCTGCGGCCAAAGGCTGAAGATTCATATAAAGCTCAATACCGGCATGACCCGTCTCGGTTTCGACTGCACCAAAAGCACGACGGTATCGGAGATTACAGAGGTTCAAGCTCTGACAAACCTTGAAATCGAGGGCGTTTTTGCCCATTACGCCGTGGCGGATGACTTTTCCGAGTCGGAATACACACAGCGTCAGCTGACTCTGTTTCAAATTACTGTGCAAAGTCTCGAAGAAGCAGGGATAAGATTTAAGTATAAGCACCATTCCAACAGTGCCGGCTGTCTTTTCGGCGAAAACAGCAAAATGAATTTGGCTCGAGCCGGCATTATGCTGTACGGCAGCTATCCGTCTCAGCAGGCGAAGGATAGCTGGCTCAAACTGCATCCTGACAGGGAGTTATTGCCGGTAATGAGCCTTTACGGAAGAGTGGCACAGATACGCAAGCTGGAGCCCGATACTACCGTCGGATACGGCCGCAGCTACAGAGCGCCGTCCGAGAGGACCGTTGCAGTCATTACACTCGGTTACGCCGACGGCATACCCCGTCTTTCGTCAAACCGTGCAAAAGTGATTTCAAGCGACATTTCTCTTGTCGGCAGAGTTTGTATGGATATGCTGTTTGCCGATATAACCGATACCACGCTTGATATCCGCGAAAACTCGCTGGTGGAGCTATTCGGCGAGCATTCGCTCCCGATAGAAGCGCTGTCTGATGCCGCCGAGACCATTTCGTACGAGGTGATGTGCGATATATCCAAGCGTATTCCGCGCGTTATATATTCGGGCGGCTCGGTAATAGCTATAGTCTGAAAACATTTTTCGCTTTAATGGATAAAATAATAGTGACACCGGTATATTTCATTCGGCACAGGTCAAAAATATCATCGGTGGATAACCGCAAAATTATTTTGTTATTGGAGTGAAAACCGTGACAGTCAAAAGGGGAGATATATACTACGCAGATTTGAGTCCCGTTGTAGGCAGTGAACAGGGCGGTGTGCGGCCGGTTGTAATAGTTCAGAATGACGTCGGCAATAAGCACAGTCCCACTGTAATAGCGGCGGCGATAACAAGCAAGACCGGAAAGACTAAGCTTCCCACACATATCGAAGTATATGCTGACAAATACGGCCTGAGTCGTGACTCGGTAATATTGCTGGAGCAGATGCGTACTATAGACAAAACCAGACTCAGAGAGAAAATGGGTCACCTTGAGGAGGACCTTATGACAAGGGTAAACGAGGCGATTAACGTCAGCCTCGGATTGGAATAGACACTTCATCGGCTTGGATATCATTTCAAGCCGATGTTTTTTTGTGAGACCGTTGAAAATACAGTTAGACTGTGTTACAATTTGTGTGCATATATTTATTTATCAAGTCAAATATACTATTCGATACGGTGAATATGATGATAAAGAAGAAATTGTTTTTTAGAATTGCGGCGGCTGTGCTTGTCTGGGTTTTGACAGCCGGATTGTTTGTTTTTACTTCGTTTGCATACAGCGCCTCTGATTTCGATGAGACGCAGTTTATTAAGACCGGCAATCAGCGAACGGATATAGTATCGGTTGCGGCAACGCAGATAGGGTATCACGAGGGTAATAATCACGACCAGAAGTCAGGCCTTTCAAACGGTTCGTACAATTATACCAAGTATTCATCCGTCGGCGGAACTAACGCAAAGTGGGATATGCGCTTTGTGGTCTGGTGCGCACGAAAGGCGGGAATAGATGCCTCAAGCGGTCTTTTGGATACCACATATAATGCCGGAATCGGCACAACAAACAACCGCGCCGATATTGAGTTGAAAAATCCCGATTCCTACACTCCGCTCAAGGGCGACCTCGTATTTTTTAACAGCGATTACACCCGCGGCACATGGTCGGGCGAATATACAAAGCGCGGACGGGTAGGTATTGTCGTAAAGCAATACGGCTCTGTCGTTGTTACTATCGAGGGTGACAGCTCAAACGCGGTTGAGGTCAAAACATACGACTTATCAGATGAGTCTATTATCGGATACGGCGTACCTTCCTATACCGGAGGCGGCGTGGGTTCAGAGACGACGGGAAAATATACGATTGTCAATTATTCGGCTAAGACAAAATTGTTTGTAAATGTCGATTATACCAAGGACGGTCTGCTGTATTACATATACGGCGGCAAGCTTTGCAGTGTGAGCCCCAACGACGCCATTTATTTGGGTACAAACAACCGCAGAGTCACAGCCCTTTCGGTTATGACCATGCCTTCAAAGACCGTATATGCGGTAGGCGAACAGCTTTCCGGCGCCGGACTGTCGATCGGAGTTTCATATTCAGACGGTTCATCAGCTGTTCTGAAGGAGGGATACAGCTTCACCGGCTCCACCTCAAAGCTCGGAAATACCAATGCGCTTGTGTCATATTGCGGCGCGGTTGTGAGCGTTCCTATTACCGTCTCGCAAAACGGCTCGTCGGTACCCAACAGCTCGATAAAATCCATCAGCGTTTATTCCATGCCGACCAAGACGGTTTACAGAGTAGGGGAGAGCTTTTCTCCCGACGGAATGGTGCTGGCCGTGACATTGGTTGACGGCGATGTCACATATGTTTCAAAGGGCTTCAGCTGTCAGGCGGATCTTTCTGCCGCGGGCACAAAGACCGTTACGGTTACATACGGCGGCGCAAGCACTACTTTGAATGTGACGGTTAATTCAAATGTGGTATCGGTAAGCTCGATATCCATTGCCACAATGCCGACTAAAACCGCGTATGTAATAGGCGAACAGTTAGATACCACAGGCCTTACCCTTTCCGTGGTAAATGCCGACGGAACAACTTCTACCGTGTCGGAGGGCTTTTCGGTTTCCTGCGATTTGACGACGATCGGCCAGAAGACGGCCATTGTTGTGTACGGCGGAAGAATGACCACCTTTAACATTACCGTGGATCTGTCCGTGCCGGTTACAATAGAAATCGATACTTTGCCCACAAGGGTGATTTACTACCAGGGAGAGGCGATTGATACAGCGGGACTTACCGTAAATGCCAATATGTCGGACGGCTCTAAGGTGCCGGTTAATATTGCGGATTGCACGGTGAAGTGCGATACCTCCCGGGCAGGAAATGTTCATGCAGTCGTAACCTATAAGGACTGCACGGCAGAGTTTATAGTCAGTGTGACGGCACTGGCGGTAGATAAGCTCGAGGTCAAAACCCTGCCTAACCGCCTGGAATACTTCGTAAATGAAGGCTTTTCGCCCAAGGGACTTGTCATTACCGCCACATACAATTCCGGCGCTGTTGAAGACATTGTTGCCGAGGAAAACAAGGATGTCAAATATACCTACGATTTCAGCCACTCAGGTAAGACAGGCGTATCTGTAGTCTTCGGCGGCCGTTCCTGCAATGTGGAAATAGAAGTGCTTTCGGTTTCGGTTGATAAGCTTGAGCTTGTTTCGCCGGCGAAAAAGCGTGTGTTCGGTGTCGGCGAGCAGCTTGACACGGACGGGCTTGTTCTGCTTGCCACATATTCAAACGGAACTACGCGAGAGATAACAAAGGCCGACTTTGAAGCAGATTGTCAGATGTCCACGCTCGGAGAACAAACAGTTACTGTAACATACGGCGGTCAGAAGTATAAGTACACCGTGCTTATCAGTAACGATCCAGAGAACGAAGTGTATGATGCCCCGTCCGAGCCGACTGTTGCCGGCCTCAGCGCCGCCGATGACGACGGTAACATCTTTTCATCCGGCAGCTTGCGGTGGGTTCTCATACTGTTTATAGTTTTGCTTGTCGCCGGCGGTGTTATACTGTTTGTGATTCTCAATCGCAGGAATAAAGCGGCTGAGATATTCGAGGCGCCCGAGGCGGCGGCTCTTGATTCCGTCATCGGAGACGGAGGTGCGGAGAACGGCACAGGGGAGTTGTCGGACTCTGATATGATTATTCAGGCGCAAAATGCTGTTTTGGATTCTAATGAGCCAGGCGAACTGCCGGATACAGGGGATATTCTGGATTCAAACGCCGTTCTTTTTGACGGCAGCGAGAAAGAAGCCGAATTCCAAGAACAGCGGTCCGTAGAATTGAGCGGCGAGGACGATGTTTTTGCGTTCGAGGAAGGAACGCAAAAAAAGAAAGAGCATAAGAAAGTTTTCAGACGAAAAAATAAAGATAACACGCCCGATGTGCCTCATTTCCCGATAGAGGATGAGGATGACAGGTAAAGAAATACCGGTAAAGCATGATGCTTTACCGGTATTATGTTTTATATTCTGCTGAAAAGGTCTTGCTCCGGCGGATAATCCACCGTGTCCTCGTAGTGCCACCATTCTTCGTAGTATTCGACAAAGCCGCTCTCTTTCATCGCTTTTTCGAGCGCTTCGGCATTTGCCCGCGCTGTTTCGGTAGCGTCGGAGTAGTCGCGGTTTGCTTTATCGGAAAACTCATCGAATGCGGAGGGCATTTCAAGCTCGTTTCCGTTTGTATCGGTGAGAGTGATATCGACGGCGTTTCCGCGGGTATGGCATGAGAAGCAGATGTTTGGATTGGCTACATAGTCGCTGTCGGGCAGTATTTCCCACAGCCTGAATTGTGCCGCCGCCGGCCGGTATGCGTCCCATATTTTGATTCTGCAGCCTTGCTCTCTCAGTATATCTGCGGCGCGTATCAGCTTTTTAGCGGTGCCGTATCTTAGGTAAGCGTCCGGACTTGAATAAAATCTCTCGCCGACAAAATTGTCGTTCGTGGCGTATTTAAGACAAATTACGGCGTCCGGAATAACGTCAATTATGTTTACAAAGTCTTGGTCTTTCAAGTAAGTACCCCGCAATCAGTCAAATTCGATAGGCAGTGTCGGATCCTTGTAGTGCCTGAAGCACATAAGTATTTGTTCTTTTGTATTCTTTTTGACGGAAATATTATCCGGCAGTTGATCCTCCGCAAAGAAATCAGCTTCGCTTGTTTCGAGATTTTCGGTGAAGGATATTTCTTTCAGCCTGCAGATGACAAAAACCTTTGTTATACCGTAAATATACTTGCCGGGATTTCTCAGGCGCCGATCATGCAGGGCGATAACTCTTTCCGGTTCTACTACGGCGCCGGCTTCTTCCAAAGCCTCCTTTGCCGCATTTTGACGGACGGTAAGATTGCTGTCGACCCATCCGCCGGGCAGCGACCATGTACCTTCGGGTTTCTCGCGAGTCATTAATATTTTTCCGTCGCGGAAAACGGCGGCGCGTGTGCAGAGCTTCGGAGTCTGATATCCTTTTTCGTTCAAAAAGACGTCGCGTACGTGTTCGAGATCATTGTCGGTTTTGGCGGCGACGATTTCGGCTGATATTTCTCTTATCCGCTTAAAGCGGTCGATATCGTATGGGTTCTGCGAATATGCGATTCCGTCCTGGGCGAGCGCCTGAAGCTCGATTGCCCAGTCCATCCATTTATCACTCATGTTTTTCCTCCAATGACGCTTTCAGCTTTTCCTTCTCCGTCAGTTCGGGCCAGACTCTCAGCATAAATGTTGCGAAGCAGGCTGTGCCGCCGATAATGTCCGAAACCGGCTCGGAAAGGAAGACTCCGTAGACACCCAGACCGAACAAGCGCGGCAGTATGATTACAAGCGGCATTACGAGCAGGGCTTTTCTGAGCAGAGAGAAGAAAATTGCCTGTTTTGATTTTCCCAGCGCGAGAAAACAGCTTTGTCCGGTGCTTTGAAATGACATCGAAAAGTGGGTCAGGAAAAATATCCTTACGCATACTTTGCCGGCCTCTATCAACGCCGGGTCATCGTTAAAGATTGAGATAAAGAAGCCCGGGAAGAGCATAAGCAGTACATACGGAACAAACAGGCTTAAAAAATTCAGTTTGGCTACAAACAGTATTCCGGTTTTTGTTCTGTCGTAGCGCTCCGCTCCGTAGTTGTAGCTGATAACCGGCGAAGCACCTTGTGTCAGACCGCCTCCTGCAAGCAGCATAATTTCGCGCAGGGAGATAATTACGGTCATTATACCGACATACAAATCTCCGCCGTATCTCTGAAGCGTAGCATTGCAGAGGATTTGAGAGGCGGCAGTGGTTACTGACATAACAAAGGGTGACAGACCGACAGCCATAATTTTGCCGATGATATGAAAATCCGGCTTCATATCCGAGAGTTTCAGATTGATGAGCGCCTTTTTGCCGCATAAAAAGCTCAGCACTAGACCGGATGACAACATCTGAGACAATACGGTGGCAAGTGCGGCTCCCTTAACTCCCATGTTGAATACAAATATAAAGATAGGGTCGAGTATTATATTGCAGACTGCACCTGCGAGAACCGTCAGCATTCCGCGGCCGCCGAAGCCCTGGGCATTGATAAACACATTCAGACCTGTGCTCAGCATAGCAAAAAGAGTCCCGGACAGATAGACGCGCAGATAGTCGGCGGCATAAACGATGGTATCGTCGGAAGCGCCCAGCAAATACAGCAGTGGTTCTGTGAAAATGTAACCTGCAACTGTCAGAAGAACAGTGAAGAATAAAAGACAGGTGCAGGCATTGCCCATGATTTTTGAAGCTTTTGCCTTGTCGTTACGCCCGCGTTCAATGGAAAAGAGCGGCGAGCCTCCCATACCGCAGAGGTTTGTAAAAGCTATTATAAGCGATATGGCGGGGAAGGAAACACCTACTCCGGTCAGAGCGGCGGTTCCCACCTCAGGTATGTGTCCGATAAACGCACGGTCGACAACATTATACAGAACATTTACGATTTGGGCGATAGTGAGAGGGAGGGCAATGCGAATGATATTGCCGCTGACAGAACCTTTAGTGAAGTCGTTATTGTTGTCTGTCATTCAAGCACCCCTCTCAAAATTATAATAAATAATTATAGCCGTTATTATAAATATTGTCAATAAAAGCAGAAGAGGAGCGATTGATTTCGCTCCTCTTGAATTACAGGTCGTCGGCGTCCTGGACGGGAACCTCTCCCTTGGTTTCCGGCTTGCCCGTATACCAGCCCTGCGGGTCGTTTTTGCTCGGCGGTTCCTCTATTATTGCCTTTACGGTGCCGGTTATCGGCGGCACGGGAACCTTCTTTTTGTTTTTCTTTTTTTCAGACATAAAAAATCACCTCTCCTGAGTCAATATTGACCCAAGAGAGGTTTTTTATACATAAAGCCGAATGGTCGGATATTTATTCTATGTTCTGGTCTCTTGCAGGGCCTATGCCGACCATGGAAATCTTGCAGTCGATAAGTTCTTCGATTTTTGCAAGATATTTCTTTGCGTTTTCAGGAAGTTCCGCTCTTGACTTGCACTTGGAGATATCCTCATCCCAACCGTCGAGTTCAATGTAAATAGGCTCGCAGTCTGCAAGCTCCTCAAGGGTAGCGGGGAAGTTTTCAATGGTAGTGCCTCTGAATTTGTATGCAACGCATATTTTCAGCTTGGGAATACCGGTAAGAGTGTCGAGCTTATTTAAGCATATTTCCGTAAGGCCGTTTACTCTGACGGCGAGTCTGAGTATGACCGCGTCAAGCCAGCCGCAGCGGCGCGGACGGCCTGTTGTTGTGCCGTATTCCTTGCCGAGCTCGCGGATTCTGTCCCCGACCTCGTCGAAAAGCTCTGTCGGGAAGGGACCCTTGCCGACTCTTGTGGTGTAGCTCTTTGCAACGCCGATACAGCTGTCAATGAGTGTCGGACCTATGCCCGCGCCTATGCAAACGCCGCCTGTGATGGGGTGGGAAGATGTGACATACGGATATGTACCGACATCGATGTCGAGAAGTGTGCCCTGAGCGCCCTCAAAGAGGACCTCCTTGCCGGCTTTGATTGCGTCGTATGCGAGAACCGATGTGTCGTCAACGTATTTTGCAATGCGCTTTGCATATTTGCCGTATTCGTTCAGAATATCGTCGAGTTTGAGCGCCGTGCCGCCGTAAACCTTTGTAATGATTTCATTCTTGAGCTTGAGCGCCTCGGCAGTCTTTGCGGCAAATACCTTTTCGTCGATAAGGTCACAGATTCTGATGCCGGAGCGTTCCGCCTTGTCGGTGTAGCACGGACCGATGCCCTTCTTTGTGGTGCCGATATCACTGCCGCCTCTGTACTTTTCCTGGAGCTCGTCGAGAATAAGATGATACGGCATGATAACATGAGCTCTTTTGTCTATTTTAAGATTGTCGGTTTTGATACCGGTATTTTCGAGAGCGTCAATTTCTTCAAGAATTACCTTGGGGTCGACTACGACGCCGTAACCGATTAGGCAGAGTGTATCGGGGTAGAGAATGCCTGACGGAATAAGATGAAGCTTGTAGGTATTGCCGTCGTGTATAACTGTGTGACCGGCGTTGTTTCCGCCCTGAGTGCGGACGACTACCTGTGCCTTTGCGGCAAGTATGTCGATTGTTTTGCCCTTGCCTTCGTCGCCCCACTGGGCGCCTGCTACGACTTTTACCATTTTTCTAATCCTTCTTTCATTTATCAAAAAAAATTAACTGAATTTAATACCCGAGCATTTGAGGTCGGCGTGCAGCATCGGAAAAGGCATTGGATGTTTTGCTGTCGCGCATTATGCTCGGACGATTCTTTCAAGTGCCTGCGGATGCTCTCTGCCGAAAGCCCGTGTTAATACAAAAGCTCTGCTGTCTGCTGTGCGGCGTTGTCGCATGCTTTGATAAAGCCGCAGGTGTATAGTTTGTCTATAAACCCGGTTATCGGACTGCCGCTATTGTATGGAGGAGCAAAGCTTTGAAGGTCTTCAGAGGAGTCGGAGGTTATTGAATATCGACGATGCTCCGCGAACCAACACTTATTTTAACATATCATTGTCGTATAGGTCAATACGTGAATAAAAACCTTTTTCGCCGGCAGATAAAGTTGAAGCTTTGGGTGATATCGGTGCCGCCGCGTTATGATCAGGCGCCGAAAAGAATGAGGAAAAGAGGTTATATCCTCGCCCGAGGGAAGATTATTCACGGTTTTGGTTACTGTGCTGTATAATGAATTAAAAGTACAAATTTGCTGTCAGAGGGGCTTTGACAGTTGAGTAAGCAGAAATATTGTTCTTATCAGATACTGAACAAGACATGCTCTTTATGATTTTACAGCAACGCACGCAATTATGAAATCAAATCATTGACACATTTTACAGAATTAAGTATAATTTATCATATATTGTCTTGAAAGGGGGAGACACCGTGAAAACAGCGCTTGTAGTAACCAGTAATGAGAAAATCGCGCTGTATTTCAGCAACCTGCTGGGCGGAGAATTTGACCGCGTCGAGATTGTTGAAAGCGGATACGGCGCCCGCAACGATGCTGCGATAGGCGATTACTCCTTTATTCTGATAGACAGTCCCTTGTGCGATGAGGCCGGCTGCGACCTGGCTGCCGTTTTGTCGCTTTCGTCGCCGGCGGGCATAGTTTATCTCGTTAAAAACAGCCTTTTGGCCGAGATGACGGAGCGCTTGAGTGAATTCGGCATATTTGTGGTGGAAAAGCCGATTTCCAAACAGCTCTTTTTGCAGGCAATGAAGCTTTCGGTCGTCGGATCGCACAGGGTAGAAAAGCTGAAAAGCGAAAACGACCGGCTTTATGAAAAAATAGAAGAACTAAGGCTTGTAGACCGTGCAAAGCTTGTGCTTGTCAGTTGCCTGAATATGACTGAACAGCAGGCTCATCGGTATATTGAAAAGCAGTCTATGGATCTTCGCCTGCCGAAAACCGAGGTGGCAAAGAATATACTCACGACCTACGAAAACTGAAAGAACCGCGAAAACTTCCGGCATGAGAAGTCTTAGCGGTTCTTTTGTTTCGGCTAATTATTTATACAGCTTTGCAAGTCCGGCTTCCGAGGTCTCACGGTAGTGTACCGACATATCCTTGCCAGTCTCGTACATTGTCTTTACGATAAGGTCAAAGGAAATTTTCCGCGTAAAAGTGAGGAAGTTTGCAAGCGTCAGTGCGTTTATCGCTCTCATTGCCGCTACAGCATTTCGTTCGATACAGGGAATCTGTACCAGTCCGCATATGGGGTCGCAGGTCAGCCCGAGGTGATGTTCGAGCGCCACTTCGGCGGCATATTCTATCTGCGAGATACCCATTCCGAACAGCTCTGCAAGTCCGCCGGCAGCCATGGAACATGCCGTGCCTATTTCGGCCTGACATCCGCATTCCGCACCGCTTATCGATGCGTTGGTCTTAACAATGTTTCCTATCAGACCGGCAACGCACAGCGCGTTTACTATCTGGTCGTCTGAAAAGCCCTTTTCGTCCTGCATATACTTGAAAACCGCCGGTATAACGCCGCAGGAGCCGCAAGTAGGTGCAGTAACGATCCTTCCCTGAGCGGCATTTTGCTCGCTGACGGCAAATGCATAGGCACAAACCATTCTGTTTTCATATGTCGATTGGCTCTCGTCCATATGGCGCTGATTATAGAGAAATCTCGCCTTGCGTTCGACATTTAAGCCTCCGGGGAGAATGCCGTCGGTAGAAAGCCCGTCTAATATGCAGGATTTCATTCTGTTCCATATTTCGCGCAGATAAACTGTTATTTTGTCGCCCTCGCGCAGCTTAACATAGTCGCTTAAACGCAGATTTTTCGCGGTGCAGTATTCGGCTATTTCGGAGAAAGTATTCTCTGGATAGATTTCTGCGTCCTTGTCCTCTGAGCGTCCTTCGATTCTGATATCTCCTCCGCCTACGCTTATAACTCTCATTTTGTTTGAAAGCACTCCGCTGTCTGCCGTAAAGAAGTCGAGGGTGTTTTCATGGGGAAGAGCAATGCTTTTGTCATGGCAGAACTCGATGTCGACCGGCAGGGGAGAAAAGACTTCCCTCAAAACCTTGTCGGTTCCGTGGCCCCTTCCGGTGCTGGCAAGCGAACCGTAAAGAACGACCTTAAAGCTTTTGGCTTCCGCATGCTCGGCTTTATATATTTGAGCAGCTTTCTCGGGACCCATGGTATGCGAGCTTGAAGGCCCTACGCCTGTCTTGAAAATCTTAACTATAGATTGCATAAATCCCTCTGAATGAATGAATTTCAGTCGAGCGCAAGCTTGCCGCTTTCCACTTCGTCAATGACCTGCTCGGTCAGCTCTGCGGCAGTTTTGCAGAGCCTGGGGCAGGGGCGCTTGCCGTAAAACTCGCCGGTACGGTGAGATATATGATCAAGCGATGTATCCTCGCCTGCCTTGAGCCCCAGAAGGTCGCGGCAAACGCACGAACCGCATTCGTTTTTGAAAAGCTCCATCAGACGCCTTACGACGGTGTAGCAGTTCTTCTTGAGCGAAGCGTTATTTACATCGGTATAGCCGTACAGTGCCGAGAGCACGAAAACTCCTCCTGATACGGTGCCGCATACCTCCCTCGCGCGTGAAAAACCGCCTCCGAAGCCGCTGATCAGCATTATTACCTTTTCAAACGGCAGCCCGATATCGTCGGCAAAGGCGCCTGCTACCGCCTGCGAGCAGTTGTACCCCTCCAGAAAGAGCTGCTCGGCTCTGTCACCCTTTATAGACATTATCTTTTTACAAATTCGACAAGATCAACCGGCTTGCCGCTTGCACTTGACT
>JAQXGK010000014.1 GCA_029006345.1 Bacillota bacterium | reverse complement strand
TATTAATTGACTGAAACGCTAAGAGCGCATTCGAATTATTGATTTCTTAATTGCGCAAAATAGGAAATTTACTGCTATAATGTTATAAGATAAAACTACCCGAAGAAGAGTAAAAACAAAACTCTTTTTCGGGTAATGTTTTTTGTCGCTGACTGATGAAGTCAATAACACTTGTCGAAAGTCAAAAATTGCCGCGAAGCCTATAACCCGCGTCCCGTGAATAAAGCTGCCCAAGTGTTCTGATGAACACTTGGGCAGCGGATGCGCTTATTATTTGTGTAATAATTACGCTTTTGCTTTATCCTTGACAAACAAGGTAGAAATGCTTCCTGCAAGAAATACTGAAGAGAAAAGCCCTGCAAGAAGACCGACCATTATCGGAAGTGCAAATTCCTTGATGGACGCTGAACCAAGAATATAAATCATACCGATAGTAAGGAATGTGGTGATAGTAGTATTTATACTTCTGTTCAGAGTCTGTGTAACGCTGGTATTAACAATCTGTGAGTAGGGAGTCTTGGGTTCGCGCTTAACATTCTCTCTTACTCGGTCGAATATGATAATTGTCGCATTAATTGAGTAACCGAGAATGGTGAGAAGGCAGGCAATAAGAGTGGAATTGACCGGTATTGAGAAGATTGAATAGAAGCCCAAAACGATTATGACGTCATGTGCAAGGCAGATTATTGCGGACAAACCGGTTGTGATTTTGAATCTTATCGTGATATAGAGAAGCATGAGAAGAATAGCGATAGTAACAGCAATAATCAGCGAACGAGTTGTTTCTCCGGCTATAACTCCGCCTATAAAGTCTGTGTTTACGGTTTCTTCGCTTATACCGAGCTTTTCGCTGACTGCCGATTTGATGTCGGCGGTTGAGTCGCTGCTGAGGTCGGCAATCTTTGCTATAATCACATTGCCGTTTGATACCTGCATGTTGATATTACCGCTTACATCTACTGTGCTTCTGATGGTATCCTCGACGGTTTTAATGTCGTCGTCGGTAGCGTCTTTATCAAGTGTGAATTCAAACGTCGTACCGCCTACAAAGTCAGTATCCAGATTGAATCCCTTTACTATAAAGGAAACAACGGACGCTAAGATAAATACGAGAGCTATAATAAAGAATACGGTTCTCTTTCCGACGATGTTTATTTTATCTTTGTTAATTAACTTCATCTTTACTTAGCTCCTTTCACTAAATTATTATTCTTGCCGATGCCGTAGAGCCAAAGGTTCTTTATGTTCATATCGACAATTGCATTAAGCAGGAATCTCGAAATCAGTATTGCGCTGAGCATAGATACGATGACGCCTATGAAGAGCGTGATGGCAAAGCCCTGAACAAATCCGGTGCCGTATATCCAAAGCACAACGCTTGCGATAATGGTAGTAACGTTTGAGTCAAAGATTGCAATAAATGCGCGCTTGAAGCCGCTCTTAACTGCCGACTTAGGAGTTTTGCCAAGTCTCAATTCTTCTTTGACGCGTTCAAATATAATGACGTTAGCATCGACAGACATACCGATGGAAAGAACGATACCCGCGATGCCGGGAAGGGAAAGGTTTATCTGGAATACCACAAGTATAAGCGCGATAATGCCGACATATGCAACAAGCGCTATTGCGGATACGAGGCCCGGGAGTCTGTATATGACAATCATAAAGAGCATTACAAGCAGAATGCCGATACCTGCGGCCAGCATGCTCGAATCAAAGGCGTCAGCGCCGAGCTGAGGACTGATGGATTCTGAGCTAATTACATTCAATGCAAAGGGAAGCTGACCGGAGGTGATAACGCCTGCAAGCCAGTCTGCCTGCTCTGCAGTGAATTTCGGGTTGGTGATCATTATAGAATTTGAAGTGATTTTTTCACTTACCTGCGGAGAGGACTGTACTTCACCGTCGAGACATATGGCAACATAGTTATTTCCGTCGGTATATGAAGATATTTCTTCGGTTTTTTCCGAGAAGATATCCTTTGCTTTGTCGGACAGCTCAAGCGATACATAGTACTGGCTTACACCGCTGTTGTCTACGGCACCGTAAACAGACTTTGCACTTGTGATTTCACCGCCGTCGAACAGAACATTGTCCTGGTAATCTTTAAATTCGAGCTTAGCGGTAGAACCGAGCTTCTTCTCAGCCTCAGCGGTATCGCTTACATTGGGTATCTGCACTTCGACCCTCTTGGAGCCAACCTTAGTAACCGTACCTTCGGTATAACCGAGATTATCAAGACGAGAACGCATCATAGACACTACGCTTGTCAGCTGGTCGTCCGTTACGTCCTCAGCATCTGCCTCGTAGACGATTTTGATGCCGCCGACCAGGTCGAGACCCTTGTTGATAGCGTCGTCTTCAAACAAGCCCTTGAGGTGGAACGGCGCAAAGCCGAAGGATACAATTACCGCAAGGCAAGCTATCAAAGCAACCGCAACAACAAACTTTGAAATTCCTTTTGACATATTGTTTGTTCCTTTCTTATGTATATAGAATTAATGGAAATCTTATATATCATGAACGGTCTATTCAAGCAAAGATACTTTCATTGGCAGTGTGTTGAGAGCACAGAACAGCTTCTGATATAAAAGCGAGACAGAGGCAATAGTGTAATCGTCTCCTGTCAGCATAATATCATTGGTTATCACAGGGGATGAGATTTTCGGCGCGGAAACCTGTTCATCGCCACAGAAAATACCGATAAATCTGTCATTTTCGTCTGTAAGTGCGGCTGTGATTCTGGACTGTGATAAAAACGCGTCCGAGCCCTTGTCGGTAAGCGTTATTTTGATGTAGCATCCGTTTTCGCCCTTGGAATTTTCGAGGTCGAAATCGATTGCTACAGCTTCAATATCGCTGTTATCCATAAATACTTTACCGCCGCTGTCACGGAAGGTGATAATATCATTTGATACTATTACCGAGAGCTCATCGTGAGACAAAGCCTGTGAATTGACGCGTACAGTCAGCGAATTTGCGCCGTTTTCAGAAAATTCAACATTGTCGGAATTTACATAAAAGGCGCCGAGCCTGACAAGAAGTGCCTGTTTAAGGCTTTCGAGACTCTCACTTGTTACCGATGAAGCGCCGCTGTCTTGTATGACAACAGTAAACTCTGTCGTATTATTCGAGCAGGAAAATGTGAACATGACCGTAACAAAAATCAATAGGATCAATACGGTTTTTCTGACAAATTTCGCTGTGAAGGCGTTAAATCTCA
>JAQXGK010000013.1 GCA_029006345.1 Bacillota bacterium | reverse complement strand
CGCAAGGATTTTGCCCACGTGCATTATCCGAGATTTTCACTTGGTGCGAGGTGATTCGCTGCGGCGGAGATTTTACATACCGAGGTGCCAAAGAGAAATATGTAATGGAAATTCCGTGTCCGTGTCATTGCCTGCAATTCCAACTTACCGCTACGCCTATAAACAGAGATGCAGAAGGCAACTATATTGGTAATGGAATAAGTCCTAAAGAGTAATTTTGTGGGTTCAACTCCACATCAGAATTTTGCAGAGGCATCTTTTTTGCTACCTCTTGACAAAAAAATCTCGTTCTTCGGAACGAGATTTTTTTATCCAAGCCGGAAGGCTTGGTATATCACCACGCTTTAGCGTGTATATTATCAACTCGCAAAGCGAGTTGTATCTCATCACACCTTTAGGTGTACATAAAAAGTCTGTCGACTTGATGATATACAAAACTTCGTTTACAAATATAGCGTTGAGCCCTGGAAGACAGCGGTCAAGTGCAACGCCCATGCAGATGTACGCGGTCAAGGCTCAGTATCATGCCGAGCAAGAAAAACCCCGGGATTCTGCAAAGAATCAATAAATGATTACTGATAATGCCTTTTCCAGCGCATACGTTCTTATCGCCGACGCAAAAAACCTCTTTCCGAAGAAAGAGGTTTTTTATTATACTGTTGAGCCATGCCGTGCGAACGGCCGGTACGCAAAAGGAATTTATGCGCCTTTAAGCGTTTTTTACAGCCGCAAAGCCCTTTTCCAAATCTGCAATTATATCGTCTATATGCTCGGTACCGATAGACAGGCGTATTGTATTCTGCTTGATTCCCTGATCCAAAAGTTCTTGCTCGGTGAGCTGCGAATGAGTAGTGGTCGCCGGGTGAATTACAAGCGACTTGACATCTGCGACATTTGCAAGCAACGAGAAAATCTCCAGATTATCGATAAATTTATGAGCTTCCGCCTGACCGCCCTTGATCTCAAAGGTGAAAATGGAAGCGCCGCCGTTGGGGAAATATTTCTTGTAGAGCGCATTCTGCGGGTGATCCGGCAGAGAGGGATGATTTACCTTTTCCACCAGCGGGTGATTTGCCAGATATTCAACCACTTTTTTGGTATTTTCAGCGTGACGCTCCAGTCTCAGAGACAGCGTCTCAACACCCTGAAGCAGGAGGAATGCATTGAAGGGTGAAATGGCAGCGCCGGTATCTCTCAAAAGTATTGCGCGGATATAAGTAACAAATGCCGCAGGACCTACTGCGTCCACAAAGGATACGCCGTGATAGCTGGGATTGGGAGCCGCAATAGGCGCATACTTGCCGGAGGCTTTCCAGTCGAACTTGCCGGAATCTACTATAACGCCGCCCAGCGTTGTGCCGTGTCCGCCGAGGAACTTGGTAGCGGAATGAATGACAATATCTGCGCCGTGTTCAATCGGGCGAATGAGATACGGTGTACCGAAAGTGTTATCAATTACTACGGGAAGTCCGTGCTTGTGTGCGAGCTCGGAAATAGCGTCGATATCGGGAATATCGCTGTTGGGATTGCCGAGGGTTTCAAGATAAATGGCCTTGGTATTCGGCTGAATAGCGGCTTCCACCTCCGAAGGGTTATGGATGTCGACAAATGTGGTCTTGATGCCGTACTGAGCTAATGTATGAGCAAGCAGGTTGTAGCTGCCGCCGTAGATGGTCTTTTGCGCTACGATATGTTCGCCTGCCTGAGCCAGTGCCTCGATAGTATAGGTCACGGCGGCCGCGCCGGAAGCCAAAGCCAAAGCGGCTATGCCTCCTTCGAGAGCGGCAACTCTCTTTTCCAAAACATCCTGCGTGGAGTTTGTCAGTCTGCCGTAGATGTTGCCCGCATCCGCAAGTCCGAAGCGTGCCGCCGCATGAGCGGAATTTCTGAATACATAGGAAGTAGTCTGATAAATCGGGACTGCTCTTGAATCTGTTGCGGGATCGGGATGTTCCTGTCCGACGTGCAGCTGTAAGGTTTCGAATTTATAATTGCTCATTGTATTTACCTCTTTCTTTAATCTGTTTTTGGGGACGTATAATATACTGCGGCATTTGAAGCCGGTGCGAATTCGTATTTTGCTCTCAACCGCTTGAAAACCTACTATATATATGTTATTATTAGGTTATAAACGGTAAGAGGTGAGAATAAATGAAAATTTCCACGAAGGGACGATACGCCTTGCGTATGCTGATAGACCTTGCGGAGCATAGAAACGGCGGTTTTGTAGCTCTGAAGGATATTGCGGAGCGACAGAACATATCAAAAAAATATTTGGAGCAAATAATTCCGATTCTCAATAATTCCGATGTTCTTAAAACCAACCGCGGCTCACAGGGGGGCTATATGCTGTCGAGAACCCCCGACAAATATACGGTGGGAGAGATACTCCGTCTTACGGAGGGCAGTCTTGCGCCGGTGTCCTGCCTTGAAAAGGACCCTGTCGAATGTGAGCGGTGCGGAGAGTGTGCTACGCTTCCCGTCTGGCAAGGGCTCTATAAGGTGATAAACGAGTACCTCGACGGCATCACCTTGCAGGATATAATCGACCGTCAAAAGGAGCACTACACTAACGACTACAGTATCTGAAACTCCCGGAAGAAGCAAGAGCGGCGCTCTTGCTTCTTTTTTTCTTAGCGTTTATTAGGAGAACATGGGCGTGGAGAGATATCTCTCGCCTGTATCCGGAAGAAGTGCCACAATGATTTTGCCCTTGTTTTCGGGACGCTTTGCAAGCTCAGACGCCGCCCATACCGCCGCGCCGGAGGATATGCCGACAAGCAGACCTTCTTTTCTCGCGAGCGTTCTTCCCGTTTCAAAAGCATCTTCGTTTTCTACCGTGATGATTTCATCATAAATCCCGGTGTTCAGCGTATCCGGTGCAAAGCCCGCTCCGATGCCCTGAATCTTGTGCGGGCCGGGTGTGCCTTTTGAAAGCACCGGAGAGCCTGCCGGCTCTACCGCAACTACTTTTACATCAGGATTCCGGCTCTTTAAGTATTCGCCGACTCCCGAAACCGTACCGCCAGTGCCGACTCCGGCAACAAAGATGTCTACCTTTCCGTCGGTATCCTGCCAAATCTCCGGCCCCGTTGTTCTGCGGTGCGCCGCGGGATTGGCGGTATTGGAAAACTGGCTGGGAATAAAGCTGTTCGGTGTCTCGGCCGCAAGCTCCTGCGCCTTTGCAATAGCTCCCTTCATGCCCTTGGCACCGTCGGTAAGCACAAGCTCGGCACCGTAGGCTTTCAAGAGATTGCGGCGCTCAATGCTCATGGTTTCCGGCATGGTGAGAATGATTTTGTATCCGCGCGAAGCCGCTACCGCCGCAAGTCCTATACCGGTATTACCGCTGGTCGGCTCGATGATTACCGAATCCGGCTTCAATACGCCCTTTTCCTCAGCGTCGTCAATCATCGCCTTTGCGATTCTGTCTTTTACACTTCCGGCCGGATTAAAATACTCGAGCTTGCCGTAAATGGTCGCGCCGAGCTCCTTTATCTTGCTGTAATTGGTAAGCTTCAAAAGAGGTGTTCTGCCGATTAAATCTGTAATTCTGTCATAAGTTTTCATAGGTCTTTTCTCCTTTATAATTGAATATCAGTTTAGTTACTTTGTTTTATATGCGCCTGAAAAAAGAAAGCGCGTCAACATCGAAATTCAATATAAATATTCTTCATAACCCTACCTCGATTGTTTATCCCATAAAACCTATGGATTATGTAGGCATTATAGCACCGGCCTTTTGTCCTGTCAACCCCTCGAGCGAAAAAAATTACATTTATTTTGAAAATTCTCTCTTTCGGGCAATATGAGCTGACTGATAAGAAAAAATGCGGCAGATACCGTGTCCGCCGCATTGTAGCCGAGTTATTACGGATGCCTGCCCGATTAAGTGCAAAAACCGACTGCCTGATTCAGTGCAGAATTCAAGCTTATTTTTTAGGATTGCAGGAAGTACTTATGGGACAGTCCGAACATCCGTAGCCGCAGGAAGATTTTCCTTTTTTCCTGTTTTTCACCATGCTGACGATAATCGCCGCAACAACAGCAACCAGAACAGCACAGATAATTATTGTTGAAATGTTTTCAGTCAGCCAAGCAAGCATATTCTTACCTCCGTTAATATCATATTAATTTATCTTGTCACCTTGACGCTTTTTGTCAGCTTTGTAGCCTCCCGATAGCGCCTGATGAACAGCATATAGACCATAACTGCAAGCACCGCGATAGCCGCAGTCAAACCTATTACATTAAGATTGCCCTCAAAAACCGAGCCGAACTGATAAATCATCAGGGAGATTGCATAGGCAAAAACACATTGATAGCCAATCGCAAACCAGGTCCACTTAGCAGAGTTCATTTCGCGCTTGATGGCGCCGATCGCCGCGAAGCAGGGAGCGCACAGCAGGTTGAATACCAGGAAGGAATAGGCCGTGAGCCGCGTCATTCCCTCAAAGTCAAGCACGCCGAAGACGCCGACAACCTCTTCCTTTGCAACAAGACCCATGATGGTTGCTACCATAACATTGACAATGACATTTCCGCCGATGGTATTTATCACCGTAACTGCTCCTCCCGCAACACATCCGAGGTTTTTAAGATGAGCCTTGACATCCGGTCTGCCTCCGTTTTTTTTAATGATGTTTTCTTCTCCTGCAACTGCCAGTGTAAGCGGCATCATATCAAATTCCCTCTTTTGATGTATTTTTGATTAGCGTATGCTAACTCAAAGCCCTAAAATATGGTTAGCCGCCGCTAACCATATGACATTACATACGCTCATTATTCCCTTGTCAATAGTTTTTTGAAAAAGTTGCAAATTTTTTTATGATAGTATATATCTGTCTTATTATACTTTTTTACTTACAAAAAGCACCGCCTGCCGGGAACATCCGGCGGGCGGTGCTTTTATCAACAATATTGACTTTCAGAAGTCCTCGTTGCTCTTTTCTTAATAGTTTTCCTTGCGCACTTCGAAGTAAGCTCTGGGATGCTTGCAAACAGGGCAAATTTCGGGTGCGGAAGTGCCGACGACGATATGACCGCAGTTGCGGCATTCCCATACGGTTACACCTGATTTTTCGAACACTGTCTTAGCTTCGACATTTTTAAGAAGTGCACGGTAACGCTCCTCGTGAGCCTTTTCAATAGCGGCTACACCGCGGAATTGCTCAGCCAAATCATGGAATCCTTCTTCGTCGGCTTCTTTAGCCATACGGTCGTACATATCGGTCCACTCCGCGTTTTCGCCTTCTGCGGCATGGAGCAGGTTCTCGGCTGTATCTCCGAGCTCGCCGAGCGCCTTGAACCAAAGCTTAGCATGTTCCTTTTCATTCTCCGCAGTCTGCAAAAACAGAGCCGCAATCTGCTCATAGCCTGCCTTCTTTGCAACAGAGGCAAAGTATGTGTACTTGTTTCTTGCCTGAGATTCGCCGGCAAAGGCTTCCCACAGATTCTTTTCGGTCTTGGTTCCGGCATACGGGCTCTTTGCGGGCGCGTCCTCGATTTTTACGAACTTGCTTGCCGGCTGTTTGCAAACAGGGCAGGTGAAGTCATCGGTCATGGGACCCTCGTGAACATAACCGCATACACTGCATTTCCATTTTTCCATTTTAGTTACCTCTTTCTATAT
>JAQXGK010000012.1 GCA_029006345.1 Bacillota bacterium | reverse complement strand
GCGTTGCCGTGGAGTATCTCACCGAGCCGCTACCGGCATAAACAAAAGAGCAGGCAAACCGCCTGCTCCGTAAATAAAACCGTATCAAGACAAAAAATCGAGTATTCATAAGTGAAATCCCTTATGAATACTCGATATGGTCTGAGTGACTGGATTTGAACCAGCGGCCTCTACCACCCCAAGGTAGCGCGCTACCAACTGCGCCACACCCAGATTTGCAACGGTTGTAATTATAGCACAGATAATAATGCTTGTCAATACAATTATTAAGAAATTTGTCTGTTGCCGCCACATAATTTTATGCGGCGGCAATGAAAGAACTTTTACTTTGTAATCGTGACTTTTTTAAGTCCTCGGGGAGCGTCGGGGTTTCTGCCCTTAACCGCCGTCAGCTTGCATGCAAAATACTGAGCGAATACGGCATTACAGTAAACACCGAGGGCGTCATTTCCGAGGTCGGGAGTAACAACAGCGTATTTTCTCGTGGCGGCGAGCTCTTTGTCGTCTGTTACGAGAACAACCTCCGCCTCAACACCGTCAAGCTTATTAAGCATTTCAACAGCGTCTTTCTCAACCGGGCCCTTATTGCAGTAAAGGATAACCGGTGTTCCCTCCTCCACCTGAGCAAAGGGACCGTGGTGGAAATCGCTGACAGCCGCGCCCTTCATCTTGACATAGTTTGTCTCCTGAAGCTTGAGAGCGGATTCGAGAGCGATAGGATAATCATATCCTCTTCCGAGTGTAAAGCCCTCATCCATATAGCGGAAAAGCGGAACAAGCTTGTCAAGCTCAGCGGGAAGCGTTTCCATAAACTCGCCGACAGCGTCCGGCACCTTGTCAAGACCCTTTTCAAGCTCTGTATTGTGAGCCCACTTTGCGATAAAGAGAGCGAGAGCATACATCTGCGATGTAAACGTCTTTGTTGCGGCAACGCTCTTTTCCTCACCGGCATTGCAGAAAAGATGGAAATCAGCCGCCTTTGCCATGGGCGAAGACTCATCGTTTGTAACGGCGACCGTAATAGCGCCGCACTGCTTTCCGCGTTCCATAACGGCAAGTCCGTCGGCCGCACAGCCGGACTGAGACACACCGATAACAAGCGCGTTTGAAAGGTCGAGCTTTCCTTCATAAGCTGTAATAACCGAGCAGGTGGCAAGAGCCGACGGTACACCGACATATTTACCTATAAGATACTGAGCGTATATAGATGCGTGGTCGCTGGTACCTCTAGCGGCGAAGTAGCAAAGATTGATATCGCCCTTATCTTCGATAGCCTTTACGAGCTTTTCGATAGTATCAGCATTATTTTTCTTTACCGAAGCAAGCACTTTGGGCTGCTCCAGTATTTCCTTTTCCATAAGTGTCATTTGTCAAACCTTCTTTGTCATTTTTTTCCTGTAATTTTATGTATTCTCGGTGCAATCCGATTAACATAAAACACAATAAACCTCGTGCAACATATATCATACAAAATTAAAAAGACGTTTGCAAGTAGTAAAGTCAAAAAAAGTACCAAATTAAGTTCAAAAGGCAGTAAAAGCAGATATTTGGCGCAAAGAGCATACAAAACAAGGGAAATATTGAAGATTACGATTTTCAGTATCCAAGCCGGTAGATTTCTGAGCTGTTCCAGCTTCCTTTTTGCAAAGGGATACCATCCGAAAAACAGCAAATACATGACCGCAGGCGACTTCTGAGGCAGCAGAAGAATCGACAGCGCAGAGGTAACGGCAAATACGGAAAAAGCCGTTTTTCCGTCATACTCAAGCATAAGTATATATATAAAAACAGAAGCCGTAAACGCAAGCGAAATGTCGAGCGTGGTAATAACCGACCCTATAGCCAAAAGTATCACCGAAAGCGCAGCGCATACTCCGCCGAGCGCAATCTTACTTGTTTTCATATCAGCAGCACCTTATAAGATCTCCTCCGCAGCACTCACAAAGACAATCCGCACAATAAAGTCCGGAGCAAATATCACACATAGTACAATTATCTCCGCCGTTTCGCGTATTAAAGCCGCCGTAATTCATCTGCCCCATGCGCAGGTTCTGATACTGCGCCGAATATTCGGGATTTCCGGGCTCCATATTGTAGGCAGTTGAAAATTCGGAAGCGGCGGCATTCATTTTTCCGGTTTTTGCGTAAATGTGACCCCTGAGAAAATGCCATTCGGCATTGCGCATAGACGGCGCCACAGCCTCAGCCAAGGACTCTGCCTCGGATATTCTTCCTGAATTTATCATCTGTCTTATTCTTACCAGATCGTCGCGACCTGCCGCGCCGGCGTTATAATATCCTCCGCCGGTATAGGAACCGGATGAACTGCCGCGGCCCGCCCTATCATGCTGTATAGTATCATAAGCCTCGTTAATTTCTTTCATTCGTTCTGTCGCGAGGTCGGCAAGCGGATTATCCTTAAAGTTGTCGGGATGATACTTTTTAGCCAGTGCTCTGTAGGCTTTTTTTACTTCCTCATCAGTTGCGCTCGGTGAAACGCCGAGTACATCATATGGATTCTTCATTGATATATGTTCCTTTCATGTGCGACTGCAGTCTGATATTATTTACTGCCTGCTTTCTTGTTGAAAATTCTCATGGCTTCTTTTCCTAGCCCGAATTCAAAAACATTCTTCATTATTTCGCAAAGAGCGCTGTCACATTGTAAAAGCTCTGCCGAACGGCTTGCCTGAACTAAATATTGGCTCGCGGCAAGATCGATTTCTTCAAAATGCTTTTTTGCTTCTTCCCCGCTGCCGTAAATCAACAGCAAAGGATTGTACGAGCCGCTCTTCTCGTCATTTTCAATATCGTCACAAGCGTCGATGGTGTATATAAACCGCCCGACCATGTCGCCGATGTGATAGGCTATCTGGCCGTTTGCTTTATCAAGACCGAAGCCGGCAGCCTCGCCGAGCGCTTTGCCTGAGCATTCACACACAGCGTCAAGATCGTTGCTTTTTTTGCCCTCCAGCAGAGTCAGACGTTCAAAGTGCGGGTTGATATAATCTTCGGCTTGCCTGAAAGCTTGGTCCTTCTCAGCTCTTTTCAGCTTTCGGCCGAGCATAAACCGCACAGGTCTCAAAATTTGCCTTTTCCAAAAGCCGGTGTCCGGATCCTTCAAATCGTCGCAAAGCTTTCTGTAAGTGAATAAAAGGCTGATATTTACAGTGTATTTTAGGCTTTCGCAATCTTTAACATACCGTCTTTTCTTTAACGGATGAGCACTGCACCGCTTGACACCGAATTCCGGCTTTTCGCCGCTCGCCGCAGTGCGCAGAACCGCGAAAAAAACAAAATCGTAATTGAGTGTCGATGTATATAGCCACGATACGTTCTTTTTCATAGACCGGCAGAGCCCGCAGTAAAAAGCCTTGTAAAGTTCGTTGTATTTACCCTTCAGCTCACCCGAATCAACCTTCACATATCCGAACAAACGCACCCTCCGCCACAGTATAAGTTACATTAATGTTTGATGCCCCGCATGTTATCACAGGAAAAAAATATATTAGAACCGCTAAAATAATGTGTGATTAAGCAAAATTGAGGCGCAAAAGTCATTGAAAAATATCACTGGGTATTATATAATAAATGGTGTTAATTGTAAATAGTAGGTGCATATATTCTGACTTATAACAGTACGAAAGGACAATACAATGAATAATTATAATATTAAAATCCGAAATACGCCGGATTTCGAAGGCATCGAAAAAGCGCCGATAAACAATGCGACTTGGATTGATAATTATCATCCCGAGTGCTTTGCACAGATAGTATTCGTACCTCAGGACGGTTTTTATGTCAAAATGACCTGCAAAGAAGCTTCGCCTCTGGCACGCTTCAAAAATTTTTACGACCCCGTATATAAGGATTCCTGCATGGAGTTTTTTGCTGACTTTGCACCCGAAAAGGGACCGTTATTCGTCAATTGCGAGATGAATTCCTACGGAACATTGCTTATGGGCGTCGGCAAGGACAGAAACGGAAGAAAAAGAATCACCGAATACACAGATATTATACCCACGGTAACTCCGGAGAAAAGTGCGTCAGAGTGGTCGGTCACGCTTCACCTGCCGCTTGAAACATTATACGCAGTATACGGTGAATTTCATGTGAAGAACGGCTTTACTTTCAAAGGAAATATGTATAAATGCGGCGATGAGACCGAAACAGAGCATTACCTCATGTGGAATCCGATAACCATCGACAGCCCCGATTTCCACCGGCCTGATTATTTCGGCACGTTCACGGTTATTGAATAATGAAACCTATTTTCCCCCGTGATATTTTCGGACCGGTAAAATTAATGGAAACACCGCGTCTTATTCTCAGGAAAATAACGCTTGACGACAGCGAAGATATGTTTGAATACGCAAGTCTCGAAAGCGTCACTGAATATCTCACCTGGTATCCCCATCCGACGCTTCAATATACGCGCCGATATGTCCGCAGTCTGTCGAAATGTTATTCAAACGGCACCTTCTTTGATTGGGGTCTTGAGCTGAAAAGTGAGCACAAATTCATCGGCACCTGCGGCTATACTTCGTACGATTTACAGAATAATTCCGTCGAGGTGGGCTACGTTCTCTCACCGAGTTATCAGCACAGAGGACTGATGACAGAGGCGCTCGGTGCAGTGCTCGGTCATGCCTTCGGAACAGTCGGCGCCGAGCGCGTTGAAGCGCGCCACATAGTCGGCAACAATCTGTCAGCGGCTGTAATGAAGCGATGCAGAATGAAGTACGAAGGCACAGCGCGGCACTTCTTATATATCAAGGACAAGTACCGCGATATCTCTGTTTACTCAATTTTGAAAGACGAGTATTTTAACCCTCCGGTTTGTTGACAAGCATCGATTGCTATTGTATAATTAAACGATAATTTGCACATTTGAAAGGACAAGCTATGCCGAACAGTATGACCGGCTACGGACGCTTTATTAGCACCTATGACGGAATGGAAATATCTTTTGAGATAAAAAGCGTCAATAACCGTTTTCTCGATACAAATATTCGCGTTCCCCGCAGTGCTTCTCAGTTTGAGGATAAGATAAAAAAGCTTATTTCCGACAGGGTCAGCCGCGGTAAAATAGACGCATTTCTCAATATTAACCGCAGCGAAGGCTCGGTTTCAAGAATTATTCTCGACGAAGATTTGCTTTTACAGTATGTCAAAAGCCTGAACCGCATCAATGAGCTCTGCGGATTCAGCAAACCTCTTGAACTGTCGTCGGTTACCCGCTTCGGCGATATTTTCACAAAAGAGACGGTTGACGAGGATGAGGAAGAGCTGTGGCGCAGAATAAGCGAGACCTGCGAGAAAGCTATTGAAAGCTTTACTGAAATGCGGGCCGCCGAGGGCAGAAACCTGTATGCCGATCTCACAAATAAATTAGACGAGCTTGAAAACGTTGTCAAGGATATTGACAGGTTAAGCCCCGATGCGGTAAATGCGTACCGCGAACGCCTTATTTCAAAGATCAATGAAATTCTCGGCAACGAAAGCTTTGACGAGCAGCGTGTTCTCACCGAGGTTGCAATAGTATCGGATAAGCTTGCCACCGACGAAGAGAGGACCCGTCTCTACAGCCATATTTCTCAATTCCGCAATTTACTTACGCTTGATGAACCTATCGGCAAAAAGCTTGATTTTCTCGTACAGGAAATGAACCGCGAGGTAAATACAATAGGCTCGAAGTGTCAAATGCTTGAGATTTCCAAGCTTGTTATCGAAGCCAAGTGTACCATCGAAAAAATCCGCGAGCAGATTCAGAATATAGAATGATGAGGGATATAGCTTTATGAGAATGGTTAATATCGGCTTCGGCAATCTTGTCAGCGCATCCCGCGTGATATCGGTTGTATCCCCTGACAGCGCGCCCATCAAGCGCCTCGTACAGGACGCCAAGGACTCCGGCAGAGCAATAGACGTGACCTGCGGCAGACGGACACGTTCGGTAATCATAACCGACAGCGAGAATGTCATTCTGTCCGCGATACAGACTGAGACTCTCAGCAATCGCTTAAACGGCGTGTCCGAGGAGGATTTGGATAGTGAAGAATAATAAGGGAAATATTTTGATACTCAGCGGCTGTGCCGGAAGCGGAAAAGGCACCATACTCAAGCGGGTATTTGAGCTGTCGGACAGATTCCGTTACTCCGTATCGCTGACCACCCGTTCCCCGCGCCCCGGTGAGGTGGAGGGAGTGAGCTACTATTTCGTTACCAAGGAGCAGTTTTTCGACTACGCGAAAAACGGAAAGCTGGTAGAATATACTGAGTATTGTGACAATTTCTACGGCACGCCCTATGACCGTGTCGTTAAAATGCGCGACGAGGGCTATATAGTCGTACTTGAAATAGAGACCGACGGTGCGCGTCAGGTTATGGATAAGTTTGACGACTACATTTCGGTATTCATCACTCCTCCGAGCTATTCCGTGCTTGAGCACAGACTTCGCAACAGAGGAACCGAAACCGAGGACAGCATAGTTAAAAGGCTCAAGCGCTCAAAAACCGAGCTTGTCCATTCAAAGGTTTACGACCATATTCTCATAAATTACGATAATCGCGTCGATGATGTTGCGCGTGCCATAATCGGCATTTGCTCAGGAGAAGATCCACAGAGCTTCCCTGTCAGAATTAACGATATCGACGATTTTATATTAAAATATTCCATGAATGATTTTGGAGGAGCAGAAAAATGATTTATCCGTCAGTAGATGAGCTTTCGGGAGAAAAGTATAATCGCTACATTCTCAGCGTGGCGATGGCTAAGGGAGCACGAATAATTGCTGAGAAAGAAGCCGCAGACGATCCGTCGGTCTTAAAGGACGATAAGGGCATAAAGAGACACAAGGGTGACGTTAAGCCCGTAAAGCTGGCAATTAATGATTTTTATGCCGGCAAATTCAAAATTAACCTTCCCGAATAATCCGTAATTACGGCGTGTCACATCACATAATGTAACACGCCTTTTCCCTTATATATACCACTGTTGCAAGGAGGTGTGCGTATGGCTGTTTCTCGGTTCAATGCAGCGGAGGTGCGGCTTTTGAACGCTGTAAGAAATACGGACAGACCCTACACCTATCTTGTCGGAGAGCTGAATGTTAATATTGGTTCGATAGTCGGTGTTCCCTTCGGCAATTCGGACAGAAAGCAATTCGGCGTAGTATTTAATCTTGTCAAAGCCGAAGAGTGCGGGTTAAAAAAGCTTATTTGTGTTCTTGATGAACCGTATTCACTGACGCCGGGACAGCTCAGGCTTTCGCTTTTTCTTTCGGAGCGACTGTGCTCTACCGTATCCGATGCCCTAAAAAACATGCTTCCGTCGGGCTTGACTGTTAAGACCCGCGAATACTATGCGCCGGTCTCAGATGACGACAGCACACAAGAAAAACTTAACAGAACAGCCAATGAACTGTCTATAGATCGCCGATCGCTCGACAGCCTCCTTTCCCGCCCGGACAGCACGGAGACCTGCCGGAATGCCCTGCGCCTGTTAAAGCAGAAAAAACTGATTGTCAAGCACACCTCGCTCGACTGTAAAACCAATGTAAAAACAGAACGCTTTGTTCGGCTGATAACCTCCGACCTTTCCGCTCTGCGCAGGCGTGAAGCGCAAAGGTACAGACCGGCCGCGGATTATCTTCTTTCCCTTTCCGACAATACAGCACCGGCAGCTCAGTTCAAATCAGATTGCTCGGTAACTCAGTCAGGGCTGACAACTCTTTGCCGTCACGGTATTATAGAGATTTTTGAAAAACAGGTCGGCCGCGAAGCGTATTCCGCCGGTATTTCCGCTGATTCCCCAAAGCTGTCAAGCGAGCAAAGCGCGGCATTTCTAAAGCTAAAGAACCTGTTACAGGCAGACGAACCCAAGGCCGCATTGCTGTACGGAGTCACCGGAAGCGGCAAAACCGCAGTAATGCTCAAGCTTGTAGAAGAAACACTGTCTCTCGGAAAAAAAGTTATTTTTTTAGTACCGGAAATTTCACTTACCGGAAATGCGGCCAGAACGCTCATCGGGCAGTACGGAGACCTGGTTACCGTAATACATTCGGGTTTGTCCGAAGGCGAACGCCACGACGCCTGGACGGCTGTCCGTGAAGGCAAAAAGCGTGTTGTTCTCGGCACACGAAGCGCAGTTTTCTGCCCGGCTGAAAATGTGGGACTTGTTATCATGGATGAAGAACATGACCATAGCTATAAGTCCGAGACTCAGCTCCGCTACCATGCCCGTGACGCCGCGCGTTATATCTGCTTTGAAAATAATGCTTTGCTTCTGCTTGCGTCGGCTACCCCAGATGTTACAAGCTTCTATAAAGCGCTGTCGGGCGTTTATGAGCTTGTTTCCCTTCCGTCACGGTTCGGAACTGCCGCTTTGCCGGAGGTCAGGATTTGTGACCTGCGCTATGAGGACAAGCGTTCTCCCGAGTGCCTTATCGGAAATACTCTTTTAAGCGAGATTGACAAAAATCTGTCAAGCGGAGAGCAGTCGATATTATTTATGAACCGCCGTGGCTACCGCAGTTTTATGCTGTGTCATTCCTGCGGCAGTGTAATTAAGTGTCCTAATTGCTCCGTCAGTCTGACGCTCCATCTTAATCGAACAAGCTCTAAGCTTATGTGTCACTATTGCGGCTACGAACTGCCGGTACCAGATAAATGTCCCTCATGTCAAAGCCGTCATTTAGGCACATTGGGGTCAGGCACGCAAAAGCTCGAGGAGGAGCTGAAAACCGTTTTTCCCAAATCACGAATACTGAGAATGGACGCAGATACCGTAACTGCAAAAAATTCTCACGACCGCCTGCTGGAAAGCTTCCGCGCCGGTGAAGCCGACATACTTATCGGCACTCAAATGGTTGCAAAGGGGCATGACTTTCCGAATGTTACGCTTGTCGGAGCCGTAATGGCGGACGCTTCTCTGTTTATGAGCGATTACCGCGCTTTTGAAAAGACCTTTTCACTGCTTACTCAGGTTATAGGCAGAGCGGGACGGGCAAAACTGCCCGGAAGAGCCGTCATACAGTCGTATAACCCGGAGCATGAGATATTTGCCCTTGCGGCACGGCAGGATTACCGCGGCTTTTACGACGGTGAAATTAAGCTGCGCAAATCCTTGCTTTATCCGCCGTTTTGCGATATGGCGGTTTTTATGGTTTCAGACCGCGACGAGAGTGAGTTGTCCGACGCCTGCCGCGCTGTATCTGACAGCTTTGAAAAGCGCTTATCACTCGATTTTACCGATGTCAAAGCCGTGATATACGGTCCTTTTGAAGCTCAGGTATATAAGCTGAACGGCGTCTACAGAAAAAAATTCATTATTAAATATAAGGACAGACAGAGGATAAGGGATTTTTTTCGCTCGGTTTTGTCGGACTTCTCCGATTTTCACGGCAAAGATGCAAAGCTCTCCGTAGATATAAACCCTGAAATGATATAAATACAATTATTTGTTAAAGGAAGTAATAAAATGGCACTACTCAGAATTGTTAAAGACGATGATGAAATAATCAGAAAGAAATCGCGCGAGATAACCGTGTTCGACGAAAATCTCGCACGGCTTATCGACGATATGAAGGAGACTCTTACCCACGCCAACGGCGTAGGACTTGCCGCCGTACAGGTAGGCCGTCTCAAAAGAGTGGTTATAGTTGATAACGGCAAACAGCAGCTTGAGCTGGTTAATCCGGTGATAATTAAAACAGAGGGCGAGCAGGAGGAGCTCGAGGGCTGTCTTTCCTGCCCCGGCAAGTGGGGTTTTACACACCGTCCCGCCCGCGTGACCGTAGAAGCAAAGGACAGATACGGCAAAAGCCACACCTACACAGGCGAGGATATTGTAGCTCGTTGCTTCTGCCATGAGATCGACCATTTGGACGGAATCCTTTTTTATGACAACGCTTTGCGAATGCTTACTCCCGACGAGGTAAATAAGTTAGAGGAATGCTGATAATGGAAGGACATAGTATGAACAACCTCGAAACGCTCTTGTTCATGGGAACAAACTCCTTTGCCGTTGCACCGCTGAAGGCCTTGAACGAATCCGGACTTTTTAAGAAAATATATGTTGTTACTCAGCCCGACAAACCAAAGGGCAGGAGCTATAAGCTTGCTTTTTCCGAAGTTAAGCAGTATGCTCTCGCATCCGGTCTTCCGGTAAATCAGCCGGAAACGCTTAAAAACGGCGCCTTTGACAGTCAGCTTGCCGAAATCAATCCCGATATTACGGTAGTTGCGTCCTACGGAAAAATATTGCCGAAAAGCGTGCTTGACTACCCAAAATACGGTTCAATTAACATTCACGCTTCCCTGCTCCCCGAATACCGCGGAGCAGCACCGGTAAACCGTGTTATAATGGACGGCAAAAACATAACAGGCGTAACCGTTATGAAGATGGCAGAAGGGCTTGATACCGGCGACATGATTTCTTCAAAAGCAGTTTCTATCGGTGAAAACGAGACGTTTGACGAGCTTTATGACCGTTTGAGCACACTCGGCGCTGAGATGATAACGGAAGCAATCGCCGATATAGTAAGCGGCCGCGCTGTTTACACCCCCCAGGACGACTCGCTTTCAAGCTATGCCGAAAAGATTGCCAAGCAGGACGAACAGATCGACTGGTCGCTGTCCGCCGAAGAAATCCACAACAAGATTCGGGGGCTTTCATCTGAACCGGGTGCAGTCACCCGTCTCAGCACCGACGGCAGAAGCCTTAAAATATACTCCTCGCTTGTTGCCGATACCGACAGCCTTCATTCCGACTTCGGAAAAATAGTAATTGAAGGCAAACGGATAAAGGTTTACTGCGGATGCGGCTCGCTATATCTTACCTCCATGAAGCTTGAGGGACAAAAGCGTCTTTCGGACAAGGATTTTATTAACGGCAGAAAGCTGTCGGACGGTGTTACACTGAACTGACAGAAAAAATACAGAACGGATAGATAGATTTATGATACAGCTTTCAGGTGCGCGTGAACTTGCGATGATTTCATTGGGAAAAAGCGAAAAGCACGGAAAATATGCAAATATCGAGTTAAATGCCATGCTGAAAAAATACTCGCTACCTGCAAACGACCGCTCGCTTTTCACCGTTCTCTACTACGGTACACTTGAGCGGCTGTTTACCCTCGACTATATCATCAGGAAGTTTTCGGATATCCCGTTTGAAGAAATTAATATGAATATCCGAAATATTTTGCGGCTCAGCCTTTATCAGCTGATTTTTCTTGATAAAATTCCCGACCACGCCGTGTGCGATCAAGCGGTCAAGCTTGCCGCAAAGTACTCCAACCTCGGGGCGTCGGGATATGTAAACGCGGTATTGCGGCAGTTTCTGCGCTCCGGCTTCTCACTTAACGATATAACAGACCTGTCCGCCAAATACTCCTACAACAACTGGATGATAGACCTGTGGACGGACGCTTACGGCCGGGAAAAAGCCATTGAAATAATGGAAGCCCAAAATACCCACTTATACCTTTCGTTAAGAGTAAATACGCTCAAAACAACAAAAAAGACCCTTTGGGATAAACTTACTTCTTTCGGTCTGACTGTCGAGGATAGCCCGCTTTCATCATCGGCACTTCTAATTAAAAACTCTCCCCCCGTCACATCGCTTCCCGGTTTTTCCGATGGTGAATTTTTTGTCCAGGACGCCGCCTCGCAGTACGCAGTAGAGCTGTTAAAGCCCGAGAGCGGTTCTTTTGTGATCGACTGCTGCGCCTGCCCCGGGGGAAAAAGCTTTTCGTCGGCAATAGAAATGAAGAACAAGGGCAGAATTTTATCACTCGATTTGCATGAAAATAAGCTGAATTTGATTAAAAACGAGGCAAAAACGCTCGGAATTGATATCATTTCTGCTGAAAAACAGGATGCAACTGACCCCCGAATGACCTGTCATAGCATGACAAATCATGTCATTTGCGATGTTCCCTGCTCCGGTTTGGGCGTCATATCCAAGAAGCCGGACATACGAATGAAGAGCTCGGAGGATATACAAAAACTCCCTGAATTACAGTATAAAATACTTGAAAAAAGTTCAGGATATCTCACCTGCGGCGGCACCTTGCTATATTCGACCTGCACTCTTAATCCCGCCGAAAATCAGGATATTACAAACCGTTTTCTTTCCTCTCACCCGCAATTTGAAAGAAAAAACGGTTTTCCGAAAACAATCTTTCCCACCGAAAAAAACGACGGATTTTTTATAGATATTCTCGTCAGAAATAAGTAGACCAAAATGTATTACGACTGTATTCCGTCTGAAAGGCAGCCAATTATCAATGAATAAAACTGATATCAAATCTCTCAGCGCTGAGCAAATCAAGCAGGAATTGCAACGCTTTTCCGTTCCCGGCTTTCATGCAAAGCAGATTTTCAAATGGCTTTACCGCGGCGTGGACAGCTTTGAAGATATGACCGCCTTGCCGCTCAAGCTTCGCTCGCAGCTTTCGGACGCTTTCTATATAGAAAAGCCCGTAGAAATCGACAGTATTACATCCAAGCAAGACGGAACGACAAAATATCTTTTTACCCTTTCGGACGGCGAGTATTGCGAAAGCGTGCTGTTGAGGTACAACCACGGCAACAGCGCCTGTCTATCAACTCAGGTCGGCTGTAAAATGGGCTGCAAGTTCTGCGCTTCCACAAAGGCCGGCTTTACACGCAATATGACTGTATCCGAAATGCTCAATCAGATAGATTTCATACAGCGCGACAAGCGCCAAACCGAGCCTGATTTTCGCATAAACCATGTTGTACTTATGGGTATCGGAGAGCCGCTTGATAACTATGACAATGTAATTAAGTTTCTCAGATTGATAAACGCCCCTGACGGCTTCGGCATAAGCATGCGGAATATCTCGCTTTCGACCTGCGGAGTTGCAGATAAAATAAAAGAACTTGAAAACGAGAATTTACAGCTTACGCTTTCTGTTTCCCTTCACGCACCGAATAACGAGCTCAGAAGCTCGCTCATGCCGATAAATAAGCTATTTCCGATAGAAGAGCTTTTGGCTGCCTGCCGGCACTATACCGACAAAACCGGCAGAAGAATCTCATTTGAATATGCCCTGATTTCGGGCGTAAATGACACGCCGGAGTGCGCAAAACAGCTTGCCCGCCTTCTGCGCGGTATGCTGTGTCATGTTAATCTTATTCCGGTAAACGAAATTAAGGAAAACACATTTTCAAGAAGTACAAAAGAAGCACAAAAGGTATTTACAAATATTCTCAGTGATAGTAGAATTAATGTAACTACACGCAGACGTTTAGGCGATGATATAGACGCCGCCTGTGGGCAGCTAAGGCGCGAAAAGCTTGAAAAGCGCAGGTTTTGACTGCGTCGGCTTGTATGTTACATGAGAAAATTTGTACCTTCAGCAAGGAGATACACACATTTTTACGGAAGCAAGGAAATCTATGAAGTATTACGGACTGACTGACATAGGCAAAAGAAGAGCCACAAATCAGGATTACTTCAAAATCGAACAAGTGGGCAGCTGCCTAATAGCTACTGTTTGCGACGGTATGGGAGGAGCAAACGGCGGAAGCTATGCCAGCGAAAACGCCTGCAATATCTTTATGTCCGAAAATGAAAACAGCCTTGCCGATGTTACAGATATAGACTCAATTCCGAAAATACTGCATAAATCAATAGATAAAGCAAATTCCTATATATACAAGACCTCGCTGAAGGATAAAAGCTTATCGGGTATGGGTACTACTATAGTATCAAGCGTTATTATAGATAACTGCCTGTTCACCCTGAATATCGGCGACAGCAGTATATATCATTTTGACGGCGAAAAGATTAAAAAGCTTACTAAAGACCACTCTTATGTTCAGGCACTGCTGGACGCCGGGGATATAAGTGCGGAGGAATTCAAGCATCACCCCAGCAAGCATATCCTGACAAGAGTTTTGGGGGTTGAGCAAAATGTTGATGCAGATATAACTATGTATCCGATAAATTCGGGACAGCTGTTAATGTGCAGCGACGGCTTCTCAAATTATTTAGACAGTGAAAGATATCTGAAAAAGACTCTTACAAGCAACAAATCAATCGAAGAAAAAACCCGGCTTCTGATAGATTACGCCAATAAAAAGGGCGGCGTAGATAACATAACAGTAGTTCTGATTGAGTTCTGAGAAAAAGGAAAAGTATATGGATAATATGGAAAGTGCGAAGGCTTACGTCGGGCAGACGCTCGACGGCAGGTATAATATAATAGACTGCGTGGGCATCGGCGGTATGGCGTATGTGTTAAAGGCGCACGACACCCTCATGAACCGTACCGTTGCTATAAAAATACTCAACGATTCCAGCAATTCGGACGCAGCGGCCGTACGGCGTTTTGTAAACGAATCAAAAGCGGTTGCCATGCTGTCAAGCCCGCATATCGTCAGTATTTATGACGTTGCTTTTGAATCAAATCCCAAATATATCGTCATGGAATATATTGACGGTATAACACTGAAGGAATATATGAGAAAGCACGGAAAACTTGACTGCATGCAAGCGGTAGAGTTCACCGAGCAAATACTCCTCGGTCTTGAGCACGCACACGCAAAGGGAGTAATTCACCGTGACATTAAGCCGCAGAATATAATGCTTCTCTCAAACGGACTTATCAAAGTTGCGGATTTCGGAATTGCAAAAATACCGACCGGTGACACCATCCGTTTTGCCGACAAAGCCATGGGAACTGTATATTATATCAGTCCCGAACAGGCGAGCGGCAAGCCGACCGGTCACTATACGGATATTTATTCTGTCGGAATCATGCTGTACGAAATGGTTACCGGCAAGCTTCCCTTCGACGGTGATACACCGGTTACCATCGCTATGAAGCAAATTAAGGAGCAACCGGTTCCGCCCTCGCAAATCGACAGCTCTGTCCCTAAAGGACTCGAGCAGATTATTATGAAGGCGATAAACAAAAATCCGTCCGACCGTTTCAAATCCGCCCGCAGTATGCTGAGGGCAATCAATATTTTCAAGAATAATCCTAACGTTATTTTTGATTCGACGCCTAAAAAAAGCGAATCCAAAACAGATAATACGGCGCAGGACGAGAGCACCGCGCAGGTTCCGAAAAGAAAAAAGCGAGATATTGCCGAAAAGACCGAGCGCACGGCGAACAAAACAAAAGTCAAAGTCGATAAGGACAGTAAACAATATACCAAGCCAAGGCGCTCAATGTTCCCTATCATTCTCGGTGTTACTATGGCAATCATCACCGTGGTCGCAATACTCGGCATATACTTTGTCGTCACCTATGCGGGTCTTAACTCAAGCGATACGAGCTTTACCATAACCATACCCAAAATTGTCGGAGAAACATACAATGACGAGCTTGCAGCCCGGCTTAAGGCAAATCATTGTGTTGTTACCGACGTTGAATATGTCTACAAAAACGATATTGAATCGGGAATTATCATTGAACAAACGCCGGCGGCGGATTCCAGCAGAAAGCTGTCAAACGAAAACTCAACTATAAAAATGCAGCTCGTGGTCAGTAAAGGCAAAAAATCGCTTACCGTGCCCGATGTGAATTACTATGATGCTAAAACCGCGGAAAAAATGCTGACAGACGTCGGCCTCAAGGTCGAGACCGTGGAAAAATACGATGAATATATCGAAAAAGGATATGTAATTTCAACCGAACCGGAAAAAGGTAATAATGTCAATGCCGGAGATACGGTGAAGATATATGTCTGCTCCGGAATTCAGCCGAAGGAAATCAGTATGATTAACCTTGTCGGCTACACGCTTGATGAAGCAAAACAGCGTCTGAAGGAAAACGGATTGCTTCTCGGAAACGTAACTGAAAAGGAGTCGGACGGCGACGAAAATCTCGTCATTATGCAGAGCATTAAGTCAGGCGAAAAGGTAATGCAGGGACAGGACAAAGTCGATATTACGGTGTCAATCAACAAGACTACGACAACAAAGCAAACCACAACAGAGTCGGCTGTTTCCGATACTACAAAGGCAGAAACATCTGCCGTCACAACTGAAACAGGTGAAAATTGAAAGGTAAAATTCTATCCTGTATCGGCGGACTGTATACGGTCAGCGCCGGCAGCAACAAATATCTCTGCAATGCAAAGGGGAGATTCCGTCACGAAGATATCTGCCCGATGCCGGGAGATAATGTCGAATTTACAATAGGAATCGGCTCGGAGGCAAGCGAGCGGCGCAACGGAATTAACACACGCGCCGAAAACGGATGTATAACCGAAATAGCAGATAGGCGAAATAAGCTCCCCCGTCCCCCGCTTGCAAATATAGACACACTGTTTATTGTCTGTTCTGTTACCGACCCACAGCCCAGCCTGCTCTCAATAGACAAGCTTACGGTAATAGCGGAAAATCTGAAGATCAAGCCGATATTAGTCTTCAGCAAAACCGATCTTGACAAGGAAAAGGCGGACGAGCTGAAAGAGCTTTACCTGCGCTGCGGTTTTGACGTGATATGTGTTTCACCTAACGAGCGAGAAAGGCTTTGCGATACATTCTATCCGCTGCTCAAAAACAAGACGAGCGCCTTTGAAGGGCCTTCGGGCGTAGGAAAAACTACTCTTATGAATTCCCTGTTTCCGTCGCTCGGACTCACTACCGGAGAAATCAGCACCAAAAACAGGCGCGGTAAAAACACAACCAGGGACAGCATTATTTATTGTCTTGGCGAGTGCTCGCCGTACTTTGCCGACACCGAATCATATCTTGCCGACACACCGGGATTCACCTGTCTTGATTTTGAGAAGTACCCTTTCCTTGACAAAAGCGAATTAGCTTATGCATTTCCCGAATTTTTCGAACATATCGGAAGCTGCAAATATACCAAATGCACACACCTCTGCGAAGAAGGCTGTAAAATAGTTGAAGCCGTAGAAAACGGCAATATACCGAAAACCAGACACGACAGCTATGTTTACCTTTATCGTGCCATACAGAAATACAATCCATACAAGCATTAAAAAACAAGCCGATATATTATCGGCTTGTACTGTTAAAAAGGAACGAAGAAATAATGGTTTATTCAGATGAATTAATGCGCCTTGCGGCGACAGCGGAAATCAAGGCAAAAAAACAGTTTGAGGAAATAGACGAGCGGGCGTTCAAAAATCAGGTCAAGGTCATGAATGCTTTCAGGGATAACAAAATCAAAGCCGAGCATTTCGCCTCAACCTCGGGGTACGGATATAACGACGCAGGACGCGAGGCTATAGAGGCGCTTTATGCATCGGTATTTGAATGCCAGGCAGCACTTGTCCGTCACAGCATAGTATCCGGGACACAAGCACTAACAATCGGGCTGTTCGGCCTTTTGCGTCCCGGCGATACCCTGCTGTGTGTAACGGGTAAGCCGTACGACACCCTTGAAGAGGTCATAGGCTTGCAGGGACAACCCGGTAACGGCTCTCTGAAGGACTTCGGAGTAAACTACCGCGAAACGTCGCTGACTGAAGACGGACGTTTTGACACTGACGCTATTATTTCCGCTATCGACGATACAACAAAGGTAATATATATTCAAAAAAGCCGTGGATACTGTAACCGACCGACGCTTCGAAATGAAGATATAGGAGCGCTTGTTAAGGCGGTAAAGGCTGAAAAAAGCGACTTATTTGTTATGGTTGACAACTGCTACGGGGAATTCTGCGAGCTTCACGAGCCAACATATTACGGCGCCGATCTTGCCGTGGGATCGCTTATTAAGAATCCCGGCGGCGGAATGGCTGAAAGCGGCGGATATCTGGCGGGCAGTAAAAGGGCTGTCGAGCTCTGCGCCTACAGACTGACGGCGCCGGGAATAGGCGGAGAAACAGGAGCGACACTCGGTCAGAACAAGAGCATCATAAAAGGTCTGTTTTATGCTCCTCACACAACGGCGCAGGCACTCAAAACAGCCGTATTTGCCGCTTCCCTTTTTGAAGAAATGCAGCTTGATTCGTCGCCGAGATCAGACGAAACAAGATACGATATTATTCAAACTCTTACGTTTTCCGACGAACAACCGCTTATATCATTCTGCGAGGGCATCCAAAGCGGTTCACCTATCGACAGCTTTGTAACCCCTGTACCCTGGGATATGCCGGGATATCAGGATGAGGTAATAATGGCGGCCGGAACATTCACGCAGGGTGCTTCCATTGAACTCTCTGCCGATGCACCGATCAGAGCGCCGTTTACGGTATATATTCAGGGCGGCCTTACATACGAAAGCGGAAAAATAGGTATTATCAGCGCCGCACAGAGGGTACTTGATCAAAGGAGCGGCAAATGAACACACTTGAATTCGAAATAGCGGACACAAAGGAGAAAATCAAGCAACTCGCTGATACGGCAGATGAAATCTGGCACGAATACTTTACCTGCATACTCAGTGAGAGCCAAATTGATTATATGGTGGATAAATTCCAGTCGGAGAAAGCCGTAACGGAACAAATAGCAAATAAAAATTACAGTTACTATCTTGTCAGGTTAGGCGAAAATTTAATCGGATATGTCGGAATATCACCGGAGGAAGAAACCAAAAGACTGTTTCTAAGCAAGTTTTACCTAAAGAAGAATGCCCGCGGCCGGGGATATGCCTCGCAGATGTTCAGATTTATATTCGATATTGCCAAAAGTCGCGGATTGACAAGCGTTTATCTGACCGTTAATAAACACAACGACCACTCTATAGCGGTTTATGAGCATATGGGATTTTGCAAGGTTAAGGCTCAGGTCGCCGACATAGGGAACGGATTTGTAATGGATGACTTTGTAATGGAAAAAGTACTGTGATAACATCATCAAAAGTAAAATTATTTTTAAGCGAAGACGCCGACATGCAATACGGTGAAACACTGAAAAAGACATTTGACACCATAACAGAAGACTGTATTTCGGGTCCGTCGGCACCCGATCTGTATCTCAGGCTTAGCTCGGACGGACTCTCCCTTGTGGGAAAAGAATGCGTACTGCAAGCAGATTTTTCCGCTGACATCAAGCGTCTTCGGCACAACAATCTCACGCACGAACTGCTTATAAAAGCCGCGAAAAGCAAAAATGCCGTTGATTCGCCTACTGTTATAGACGCAACGGCGGGTCTCGGCGAGGACTCCCTTCTGCTTGCCGCCGCAGGATATAACGTGATTTTATACGAAAAGGACCCGGTAATTGCGGCACTGCTTAGGGACACAATAAAGCGTGCCAGCCGTCATCCCGAGCTTTCCTGCTTTGTATCAAGAATGACACTGTACGAAAAGGACAGCATTACGGCCATGGCAAAACTAAATGCTCCGCCCGACGCAGTCTACTTGGATCCCATGTTTCCGAAGCGGCGCAAGAGCGCCTTGATAAAAAAGAAATTTCAGATGATTCAAATGCTCGAGGCTCCCTGCTCCGACGAAAATGAGCTGTTAAACGCCGCTCTCAAAAGCGGGGCGAAAAAAGTAATCGTCAAGCGCCCGGCAGACGCGCCTTATCTCGGAGGTCAAAAACCGTCTTACTCAATCAAAGGCAGTACAATACGATACGACTGTATAATACCGCAGCAAAAATAAAGTCCGCACAGACAAATGCTCTGTACGGACTCTTTTTAGTACATAAAACAGTATTCTTAATCTATGTGAAACACCTTCATGGCGTTCTTCGAGAATATCAGTTCCTTCTCCTCATCGGTAAACGGCGCGTCATAAAAACGCTTTGCGCAGGTCAAGGCAGTATTAAGCGGATAATCGCTGCCGAACATAACCTTGTCAACGCCGTGACGGCGGGTCATATCGCACATCTCTTGCGCAGTCATTGTATATTGCCACTCGGAATTGTCAAAATACACATTCTGACCCACAAGATATTTTTCAGCCGCTTCCTTCTGCACATGACCGCCCATATGAGCGGCAATTACAATCATATCGGGATACTTATCCATTACACGGCGAAGTCTGACGGCGCTTGAAAGGTCGCTCGTTTTATCTCCCAGATGGAAAAGAACGGGAAGCTTATACTTTTCTATAAGACGGTAGGACGAATCAAGTCCGGGGTCGTCGATGGCAAAGCCCTGAAACTCCGAGTGAATCTTGATGCCCCTGAGCCCGAATTCAAGTATGCGCTCAACCTCTCGTTCGAAATCCTTGAAATCGGCATGAGTAGTACCCAGACCGACAAGCTGATCGTCGGAAAGTACCGTATTATGTATGAAATCATCCGCAACGCCGACCTTGTCACTGTGTGTTGCGGCAGAGCAGATGACATACTTTTTAATATTGAGCGGCCCGCTGAGGCGCTTCATTGTTGCGAGTGTGCCGTCCCCCTCCATCGGAAGCTTATAATAGTCGCGTATGTTGGATGCGGCACGCATAGCGATTTTTTCAGGGAAAACGTGATTGTGGATATCAATTATTTCAAATTCTTCGAGTTTTTTCATTTTCTTAGTACTGACCTTAATTAAATTTATTTGTATTATAATGCGGCATTATGAACATTTTATGAATAAATTGAGCCGATTTTCTATTTGCGGCAATTTTCGTTGAAATGTTGCTATTTTGGCAAAAATGAGGTAAAATGTATTATTATTGTTACAAGAGGTAGGTTCTGAATTTGAACAAGTATGCTTCAAAAGATGCAAAATGGATAATAAAGGATTATTCGGTTGACGCCGTAGAACAAATAAAGGAACAGCTCGGCGTTTCTGCGCTTACGGCCAAGCTTCTCAACAACCGCGGCTGTATTAACGGCAATCAAGCGCTTGATTTTCTTAATAAGGACATTTCCGGATTCTGCGACCCTTATCTGCTCAAGGATATGCGAGCTGCAGTAAATAAAGTTCTCGAACACCTGGAAAATAAGTCTAAAATAATGATATACGGCGATTATGACGTCGACGGTGTCACATCGACGGTAATACTGTATTTATACCTCAAAACGCTTGGAGCGGATGTTTATTACTTCATTCCGGAGAGAATAAATGACGGCTACGGCTTGAATTCCAATTCCATTGACAGGTTTATCAAGGATGATATAAAGCTTATTATCACAGTAGACTCCGGCATTACTGCAAATCAGGAAATTGATTATGCCGCCGAAGGCGGAATTGACGTAATAGTAACCGACCACCACACCTGCCTTCCCAAACTGCCGCGGGCATGCGCAATAATCAACCCCAAACGGCCGGACTGCAACTACCCTTTCAAGGAGCTTGCCGGAGTCGGCGTCGTGTATAAGTTTCTCTGCGCGCTGGACAGCAAGTACTTTAAAGTAAACATTCAAATTGCTACCGAAAAGATATTTAACCTCTTTGCCGACTTTATAGCTATAGGCACCATTGCTGACGTAATGCCTATCCGCGGTGAAAACAGAATAATAGTAAGCACCGGTCTTGACAAGCTCGCAAAGACGACTAATATTGGTCTTATTGCACTTCTTGACGAGATAAACAACGAGTCCAACAGCTACAAAAAGAAGTCGGTTACATCTGCTCTGGTTGGATTTGTCATAGCACCCAGAATAAACGCCGCAGGCCGTATGACAAGCGCCATGCGCGCTGTAGAGCTGTTTTTAACACACGATCCCAATACCGCACATATGCTGGCCGCAGAGCTTTGCGCCGTCAACAAGCAACGCCAAATCCATGAAAATGAAATTTTCTTGGAAGCCGTGGATATGATAAAAAAAAGCTTCGACTTTGAAAATGATCTATTTATCATTCTTGATGCCGACAAGTGGCACCACGGTGTTATCGGAATAGTTGCATCCAGAATATGCGAAAAATATCACCTGCCCTGCATAATGATTTCTTTTATCGGCGAGGGTCGTGAAAAAGACGGCAGCATCGGAAAAGGTTCGGGAAGAAGCATTAAGGGAATCAATCTCTTTGACGCGCTCTCCTCCTGCAAGGATATTCTTGAAAAGTTCGGAGGTCATGAGCTGGCCGCCGGTCTTTCGGTCAAACGCGAAAATTTGCCGGAGCTCAAAAGACGGTTGAATGAGTATGCAAGACAGCATATAAATCAAAGCTTACTCGGCGAAAAGCTGTATATAGACGCAGAGATAACAAAAAATGACATAAGCATTAAAACAGCGACAGAAATTTCCGTTCTGGAGCCCTACGGACTTTCAAATCCTGTTCCGCTGTTTTGCCTGATTGACTTTACTATCACAGATATTATCTCTATCGGTGAAGGCAGACACACCAAGCTGACACTGAAAAAGGATGATTCATACTTTACTGCTCTCTACTTCGGAATGTCCTACACGCAATTTCCCTACTGCGTAGGAGACAGAGTCGATGTCGCCTGCAACATGGACATCAATACCTTTCTCAACAAAAGAACTGTTCAGCTGACAGTCCGTAGCATACGGCAGAATATCGCTCAAACAGAGCCTGTCAGACGGCGTCTTTATATTTACGAAATGTTCAAGCAAGGCAAAAATGTGTTCTTTGCAAGCGAAAACACACCTACACGCGAAGATTTCAAAACAGTATTTATGACGCTGAGAAAAAAAGCACAGCAGAAAAATATGATTTATACCGAGCTTCCGTATTATGAAGAGGATTCAGACTACATACCGGTCGATATATCTTACTTCTCGCGATTGTATTACTCAACGGCTAAGGTGAAATTTTCGGTATTAAAGGTGCTGTTTGTATTTGATATTCTTATCGAGCTCGGAGTTATAGAAACCGAAAAGACCGACGACGAGCTGATAATTAAATTCAAAATAATCGGTTGGGACGCAAAACGGAAAGTAAATCTTGATAGCTCATCCATTATGAAAAGGCTGAAAGCGTTCAGCCATTAACTATACATATTTGTCCGAAAGGAACGGTCCACAGATGCACACGGATATCACCGAATTACTGGATATGCTCTCAAAATCAAAGCACAACTATGATTTTGACATGATAAAAAGCGCTTTTGAATTTGCTCAAATCTGTCATGAAGGTCAGTTTCGCAAATCGGGCGAGCCTTATATTACACACCCTATCGCCGTCGCTGAGCTTGTAGCCTCTCTTGACCTGGATACAAGCTCGATATGTGCCGCTCTGCTTCACGATACAGTCGAAGACTGCGGTGACAAAGCTACCATTGAAATAATCAAAGACAAATTCGGCAACGAGGTTTCCGAGCTTGTCGACGGTCTGACAAAGCTTGTTGCTATCCCATTTAACGACAAAGAAGAGGAACACATAGAGAACCTCAGAAAAATGTTTCTCGCCATGTCCAAGGATATACGAGTGATATTTATTAAGCTTTGCGACAGGCTTCACAATATGAGGACTCTGAGCTCTCACTATGAGTACAAGCAGCGTACTATAGCTCTTGAGACTATGCATGTATATGCCCCTCTGGCTCACCGCTTAGGTATGCAAAAAATCAAGCAGGAGCTTGAATTACTTGCCTTGCAGTATCTCGATCCGATCGGCTACGATGAGGTAAAAAAGCACATCGAAGAGAAATACGGTAAAAACAAAGACTTTCTTGACAATGCGCAGAATAATATCGCGAACAAGCTGAATGAGCAGAACATAAAGTTCGGTATAGAAGGCCGCGTAAAATCGATTTATTCGATATATAAAAAGATGTATAATCAAAATAAGAGCTTTGAGGAGATTTATGATTTTTATGCTATAAGAATTATAGTCGACACAGAGCTTGAATGCTACACCGTACTCGGCATAATACACGAAATGTTCAATTCCATGCCGGGACGCTTTAAGGATTATATTTCCACGCCCAAGCCCAATATGTACCGCTCACTTCATACGACTGTCATCGGACGCGACGGCATTCCTTTTGAAGTGCAAATCAGAACATGGGAAATGCACGCCGTGGCCGAATACGGTCTTGCGGCGCACTGGAAATACAAGGACGGTACAAACGACGACTCACTTGATAATAAGCTTAAATGGATACGCACTATACTTGAAACGGAGCACGAATCCCTCGACCCGGACGAGGTACTGCGTCCGCTCAAAATTGATATATTCGAGGACGAGACATTTGTATTTACGCCAAAAGGCGATGTGATCAATCTGCCGAACGGCGCTACCGGAATCGACTTTGCGTATGCTATTCACTCGGCTGTCGGAAACAAAATGGTCGGGCTGAAAATCAACGGTATGATTGCCCCCATCGACACTGTGCTAAAGACCGGACAAATAGTCGAAGTGTTGACCTCCGCATCAAGCAAGGGTCCCAACCGCGACTGGCTCAAAATAGTAAAAACCGGTGAAGCCAAAAACAAAATCAGACAATGGTTCAAAAGAGAGAAGCGAAATGAGAATATCGCCCTCGCGGCCAATGATTTCGACCGTGAGCTTAACCACTACAACAAAAATCTCACGGACGCCGAAAAGGATACTATACTTTTAAACCTCGCAAAACGGCACGGTATACAGTCGGCTGACGATTTTCTTAATGCGATTGGCTACGGCGCGATAAGCATCTCAAAAATCTCCCCCAGAATCAAAAGCGAAGTAGATAAAATCACAACCTCCGGCATTGAAACTCCGACGCCTTTTGCAAATATTCAGCATGAGAGCAAAAAACTGGCAAACACCAAGAACACAAGCGCGGTTATCATCGAGGGACTCGATAATTGTCAGGCCAAATTTGCCCACTGCTGCAATCCCCTTCCCGGCGACAACATAATAGGGTTCATTACAAAGGGCTACGGAATATCCATACACAAATATGACTGTCCGAATGCCGTCAAGGGTCTGCAGGACCCCGAAAGCAAGGACAGATGGGTAACGGCAAGCTGGTCAAGCTCGTCTGCGAAGTCTAACACCCTGTATCAAGCTGACATACTCATTTTGGCCAACAACTCAATCAGCCTGCTGAGCGATATTTCCATGGCGCTGTCCGATCTGCGTGTAGACATACTCTCTATGAATTCTAAAAGCGGCAAGGACGGCATTACCACAATCAATCTTTCCGTCGGCGCAAAAAGCACCGAGCATTTTAATAATATTATTTCCCGTCTCAAAAATATCAAGAATGTTTTTGAGGTCACAAGAGGTAAAAGCTGATGAAGGCAGTAATTCAGATTGTTCAAGACTGCTCGCTTATAGCTGACGGCGAGCAGTATTCATCAATAAAAAACGGTATGCTGATACTGCTCGGCATTAAAAGCGACGACACACCGGAAAACGCACAGTTGCTTGCCGACAGAATTCTCAAGACAAGGATTTTTCCGGATGAAAACGACAGAATCAATCTTGCCGTGACAACGGAAGAACGCGAAATAATGGTAGTTTCCAACTTCACACTTTACGCCGACTGCACCAAGAGCCGAAGGCCGGACTTCTTTCGCTCGGCAAAAAGCGACGTAGCCAAGCCCTTATATGAGTATTTTCTAAAATACATTTCTCTCAAAGCTAAGGAGTACGGCAGTGCCGAGGGGGCTACGATACCTAAAATAGCCAACGGGAAATTCGGCGCCGATATGAAAATTTCCTTTACGGCGGACGGTCCTATTACTGTCATAATCGATACGGATGAGCTGATAAAATGAAGGTTATCGCAGGCTCCGAAAAAGAGCGTTTTTACATAGAAAACATACTGAAACTTCTTTTTGACGACGATGTTTCGGAGGATTTAACCGCCGTCGGCGAGCAAAGCCAAAGCGTTGACGCTGTTTACTACAATGTCAGGCTGACATGCGGCGATAAAGCTTCTACCGGCTGCTCAGGCGCAGATGCAAAAACTCACTTCGGACTTCAGAAAGCGCTTCTTGCGGCAATTGGAAACGCAGTCTTTGAAGCGGCAAAGGCTTTTGATACCAAATCAACTCCCTACGGCATACTGACCGGAGTTCGTCCTGTTAAGGTGGCGCTATACTACCTTGAAGCCGGCTTGTCTTATGACGAGACAATAAAGCTTTTGTGCGAGGAATACAGGATTCGTCCGGACAAGGCAAAACTGATAACCGAGCTTGCTCAAACCGAAGTTACGGCGGCAGGCAGAATAGCCAATGACGACTTTATGCTGTATGTATCCATCCCGTTTTGCCCTTCCAGATGCAAGTATTGCTCATTTATTTCGCAGACAGCGCCGAAGGAAACAAATCTTATCCCCCTATATACCGAACACCTCAGAAAAGAACTCGGAATAATATCCGAAATGTGCAAATCAAAAGGTAAAAAGCTGAGAGCCGTATATTTCGGAGGAGGTACACCGACAACACTGTCCGCAGCTGAGCTTGATAAAATAATATCCGACATATACAAGCTCTTCTCTGCCGACCGTCTGACGGAATTCACAGTCGAATGCGGTCGTCCGGACACAGTGGACGCCGAAAAGCTCGGAGTACTGCACGACGCAGGCGTCGGCAGAATAAGCATAAATCCTCAGACAACTAACGACGAGGTTCTAAGAATAAATCACCGAAACCATACTGCACGGCAGTTTTTCGACGCTTTTGCACTTGCGCGGAAAATCGGTTTTCCGATTATAAACACCGACCTGATAGCCGGTCTTGACGGCGACAGCGACACGAGCTTTTACAAAAGCGTTGACGATATATTGTCGCTTTCTCCCGAAAACATTACGGTACATTCTTTATACCGAAAAAGAGCAAGCGACAG
>JAQXGK010000011.1 GCA_029006345.1 Bacillota bacterium | reverse complement strand
GAACTTATTGGAATAATACAAACATAACCAACAGCATGAAGAACGTTATCAAGAGTTATTGGAAGGGTTACACGTCCGATAATAACTCCGGCAAGCTTAAAATCAATGTTGGTCAATTGGTCCTGAACGGCAGGGTTTGGGAGAAGACGGATAAAGACTATTATCTTACTCATCCCAATACCGGATATGATGTTGAGCCCACCGTCGGTTATGACTATGTTGACTCCTACTACGACGCCAACAACGCTGCGGCAGTAACCAAAGTTTTCAAAGAGATTGTTTCAAATATCGCGATTTCAGTTCCTCAGATACCCACGGAAATTCGGGGAAGCGATCCGATGACAGACGGCTATATTATCTACACCGACCCCATCGGAGAGTATATGGAAGTTAAGGATGTTAAGGCTGTTATTTATGCCGGCAGCACCTTTACTGCAAAGAATTGCGTTGAAAACGGAAATAAAACCTCCTACACCTTTACGGGAGAGGTCGGCAGTCCGGTCTACGGCAATCAGGATATAAAGAATATTCTCATTACTGTAGAGGAAGACGGCGGAAAGCAGACGCTTGTAATTAAGATTCCCGCCTCGGTTATACCGCTTCGGGTAAATGAAGTGATGTTGAACTCCGACGGTACGGTAAAGACACACACAAACAACGGAGCGTTTCCTGCACGAGTTATATATTCTGTCGGTATGAAGTCAGAAATAATAAAACAAGCGGACGACGGTACAGTTTACATCGACAAATCCAAATTATCTGCCGACTACCTTGACTCTAACACCAATTCCGACGGCACTATAAACTTTTACAGCAATGAATACACAAATTCTCATTTGATCAGCGGTTCAACCGCAGGTGATACAACAGCAGAGTTCGAGCCTTCGCATACAAACAGTTTCTACTATTTCCTTGAAGATACGCCAATATACAGGGATGCTGAATTATCTCAGCAGATATCGTCAGGCGCAGGATTGGATGATGATACCGTATATTATTACAGAGATAAATATTATCACGGCAATACAGTAGAAGTCAGTGCTATAGACAGCACAGGCGCACAGCTTAAAGCCGCTGAATTTAAAACAGGTTCAGACGGCTGTCTGTATATAGCGGCAGGTTCAATCCGTTCAGACAGAATTCTTAAGTTTGACGGCACTAAGGCGACTAACAGCACACAAACCGCCGAAGATTTCTATGCTCACAAATTCCAATATATAAGTGCCTGTGAGGGAAAATTTATAGGTTATCTCGGAAATAACGGCTTGCTAACCGTGGCTGCGGGAGGAGAACTGAAAATATGTAAAACAGTAAAAGCAGCAGATGGTCTGACCGCACCCGATAAAACCTTTGATTTTGCGATCGACCTTGACGGAAACGGAGATTTTTCAGGCACCTATGAATATGTGATAGTTGATGAGACCGGAGCAGAGGTCGGAGTGGGTACTGTTTCTGCAGGCAACGCAACAATAAGTCTGAATGACGGTCAGACTGCTACGATTTTTAATTTGCCTCCAGACACAGCATATACCGTTTCCGAACTTCCGTCGGACGGCTTCACAGAAGAATCGGACGGCGTGACAGGCACAATAAAAGCAGGCAAAACCAGCGTTGCAAGCTTTACTAACACATACAATGTCGAACCCGTGGTATGGCCTGCGAATAATGAGCTGAGTGGAAAGAAGGTCCTTGTAGGGCGCGAGTGGACTGAAAACGATTTCTTTACATTTGTTATTACTCCTGACAATTATGCGCCGCTTCCCGGGAATTACGATAAAGATTCCGGTGTAACAGTCATTATGCCCGACACTGAGAGCGGGCAGACCGCAACTTTTGATTTCGGTACCATCAGATTTACCGCACCGGGCGAATACAGTTATACAATCTCGGAAAAAGAGCCCGAAAACAATAAAATGCTCCCGGGCATGTCCTATTCCGGGGCGGTGTACCATGTTGCGGTTACTGTTGAGGACAACGGTGACGGCACACTGAAAATTGCATCCTCTGATATTCAAAGGCTGTATGATGACAATGCAAATCCGCTGTTTACCTATGACGGCGACGGCCAAATCGTTATGAACAGCGGCGAAGAAGGTCAGGACAAGATAGAGTTTACAAACACTTATTCTGCAGAAGCGGTTACCTTTGTTCCGGTTGCATTTAAGGACTATACCGACAATTCAGGGTATAATCCGCTTGTCTCGGGTATGTTTGATTTCAAACTGGAGGCAGTAGGTGTTGTTGAGAATGGATTGGTAAAAGAAAACAGCGTTTCCGGGGTTCCTATGCCCGAGGGCAGTAAAAACGGTGCCGTTGTGACCTCAAACAATGGTCACAATGTGACTTTCCCCTCAATAACATTCACGCAGGACGATATTCCCGACGGAGCCAACACCGTTACCTTCAGATATCGTATGAGTGAAGTTGCTCCGTCAACTCCCGCAAACGGAATGACTTATGATGCTTCTGTTTATACCGTTGATGTTAATGTATCTATTGACCCGTGCAGCAGTATCCTTAATGTTTCGTCGGTATATTCCGGCAGTGAACAGGTATTGACCTTCAGAAACGAATACACTCCCATATCTGCTTTTGCAGATATTCACGGCAGCAAGACCCTTATCGGCAGAGATATGAAACGCGGCGAGAGCTTTGAGTTTGTTCTGGGCTATGACACCGCAACAGCCGATGCGATCAGTGAGGGTATCGTGGTGGTGCCTGACGATACCGCGACTGTTACCGGCGCTAAAGACGGTATTGCCAGTCCTTTCGTCTTTGAAAACATCGAGTTTAAGAAAGCCGGCACCTATGTGTTTGATGTTTCAGAAACAGAGGGCGATGCTTCTGCGGTTGACTATGACAGCAGTGTGAATACCGTTGCCGTAGTTGTTGATGATGCGGACAGAGACGGTAAACTTGATGTGATATCCGTCACATACGGCAACGGAGCATCTGCCGCAGAATTTGTCAACACCTATACAAGCGAATTCAGCGGCGACCCGATAAGTCTCAGAGGAACCAAAAGCCTCACGGGCAAATCACTATTATCAGGTGAGTTTTACTTTAATATCGAGGAGCATTTTAACGGCTCTGAAGTCGCAAAAAGACTTGTTACTCATACAGCGGATACTTCTGCCGAAAACGGAGTTTACAGCGGAAGAATTGTCTTTCTTGATAATGTAACCTATGATGAGCCCGGTATATATGAGTATTACATCTCAGAACTGATTCCGGAGAGTAAAGTAGGCGGCACCGACTATGACGAAAGCAAATATCGTTTTGCCGTTACGGTAGAAGATGATTTGAACGGAAGGCTTGCAGTAACCTCCGCCGTGCTTGAAAAGGCAAATGGCTCCGAATGGAAAACAGCAGATGCTGTTGAGTTTTGCAATACTTATGCTCCAAAACCCACAACAGCTTCTTTGCCGCTTATCAATAAGATTATTGACGGCGACAGGAGCGAGCCGCTCAAGGCAGGCGAGTTCGAGTTTGAAATGAAGGTTGTTTCTGCCGATCCTGCTGACGGAATAATACTTCCGTCAGAGACTGTAGTTTCCAATGCGGCAAACGGCAATATTTTGTTTGACGAAATCACTTTTACAAAAGCGGGCACCTATATGGTATCTGTTCAGGAGATCGTACCGAATCAAGCGGATAGAGTCGCGGGAATAACCTATGCCGGACAGACAATTACTGCTCTATACAGTGTTGTTGACAATCGCAGCGGTGTGCTCACCGCGACGCTGACTCAGTTTATCGGCGGGGAAAGTATTATTAACCTTTATACCGCAAAACCTGCCGATGTAACCATCGATATAGTTAAAAACTTTATTGGCCGCAAAAACAATGAATGGCTCCCGACGGATATATTTGATTTTGCTGTCAAGGCAGCCGACTCCGATACTTCAGCGGCCATAGAAAACGGTGATATAGAATTTACCTCGGACGGGACAGGCAGCGATGCCGCCGGTTTGACCGTTACTTCCGAAGATAATATAGCTTCGGCCGGCGTAAAGGTTAACAAACCCGGCAGGTACACGTTTGTTGTCAGCGAGATTGACGGAGGGATCAAAGGCGTTACCTATGATAATTCCGAGAAAGAAATTGTTATTGTCGCAACCGATGACAGTGCAAATGCTCAGATAAAGGTTAATGTTAACGGACGGGATGTAAATAATGTATCCGTTGACTTCACAAATGAATACAAGGCAGAAGCAACCGATCCTATCAGCATTACGGCAAAGAAAAAGGTGACCGCCACCGAAGGAAATACCTACGCTCTCAAGGGAGGCGAGTTCAGATTTATTATCGAAGGCACTCAAGGCGCTCCCATGCCAGAAATCACTACGGCAGAAAACGATGTAAACGGCAATGTAAACTTCGGCAGTATTCAATTCACCGAAAGAGGCAATTATGCCTACACTGTCTGTGAGGTACAGGCTGATATGAGCGGATTTGTTTACGACGGCGAGGTTTTCACTGTGACTGTGGAGGTTACTGATGATTACGACAACGGAAAATTGGTCGCCTCAACTAAGATTACCGATAAAGCGGGAAAAGAAGCGGAGATTGAATTTAATAATAAATACAATCCCCAAGCAGCATCGGCAATTATTTTCGGAGCCAAAGAGCTCAAAGGCGGCCATAAGCAGCTTGAGGCTGACGAGTTTGAGTTTTTGATCAAGGCTGTTACCGCAGATGCACCTATGCCCGCAAATACTTCCGTTAAGAATACGGCTACAGGGACATTCAGGTTTGATGCCATTTCCTACACTATGGTCGGTACTTACGTGTATGAAATCACCGAAAAGAGTCTTGAAAAAGCGGGCTATACCTACGACGATACCGTTTATACTGTTGCTGTGGCAGTAACAGACGACAGTTACGGTCGGTTACATGCGGAGGTTGACGGAATAGGTACAGACGAGGCTCCTGAAATAATATTTGAGAATAGCTATGTCCCTGATTCCGTTAAGGTTGTACTCGGGTCAAACGGCCAACTAATGAAGCAGCTTGAAGGACGCGAACTGAATAAAGATGAATTTGTATTCGCGTTGCTTGACAGCGATAAAAATGAAGTTGCAGAGGCCAAGAACAGCTCGGACGGTACCTTTGAATTTACACTGTCCTTTAGTAAAGCCGGCACCTACAACTATACAATCGCGGAAAAGAACAATGAGATTGCAGGTGTTGACTACGATAAAAGGGTCTATGGCGTTGAAATAACTATTACAGACAAAGGCGGTTGCCTTGAGGCTGAAAGCGTAGCTTACACGCTCGACGGTAAAGAGACGGAAAAGGCTGTATTCAGCAACAAATATGAGGCCGAGCAAACCGATATCACCATAAGTGCGGTTAAAAAGCTTACCGGACGCGAACTTGCAGACGGCGAGTTTGAATTTGTGCTGAAGGACAAAAACGGTAATACTATCGCTTCAGCAACCAACGCAAAAGACGGAAAGGTTGTCTTTGAGACGATAGTTCTTACAGAGGCAGGCAGCTACACATATACCGTTTGCGAGCAACCCGGAACGGTTGAAAACGTAACTTATGATAAAACGGAATATGTTGTTGATGTAACGGTCGCAGACGAAGGCAACGGTAAGCTCGCTGTCACAGCTTATGACATTAAGAAAGCAGGCGACGACGAAGCTGTCAGCGAAATAATCTTTGAAAACACTTATACTGCTACAACAACCACAGATACACCCAAAACCACAACATCTACCGATGAGCCCAAAACCACGGCGCCGACCGGCGCGACCGGCACTACGGCGCCTACCGATACTCCCAACAATCCGACAACCGGAGATAACGACAATACTTGGTTGTGGTTTGATCTTATGCTTTTCGGAGGCGGCGCTGTAGCTGCCCTGATTGCTTATAACAGAAAGAGAAGAATAAAGGAAAACTAAACTGTATCTGTCAGACGCGCCCTGCGGACAAAAACCGCAGGGCGCGCCTGTTGCATAACGAAACTGATGTATGTTTTATCGAAACAGAACGGGTAATGATGGTTTGACTTATAACGTGAAAATGTGTAAAATAATGCTGAGATTTGTCTGTGCCGCCTGCACCCGACTACCTTAAATACACATCTTAAATATACATAATGAGCAAATACGTCAACATTACACCTCGTAAATGTGATTGTTCGACGTAATGACAGATTTTTAATGCGAACAACTCACTTCTTTTCGAGAACACTTTCGGCTTTTATCCGGCGCTGTGATGCTTATGCTTTCATAATTCTGTTGAATTAATTGAATATACGGCTTATAATTAAGTTATTAGGCTGTTACTGACATGCTTATATTTTATTAAAAATCCGTTTGGAGAAGTTACATGCTGTTTTCAAGTACAACATTTATATACCTTTTTTTGCCTGTAGTGCTGTTTTTTAATTACGTGGTTTTCAAAAAGAGCAGATTACTGCAAAATGTATTTCTTTTGTTTGCAAGCTTGTTTTTTTATGCATGGGGAGAACCGAAGTTTGTACTGATTATGATAGCTTCCATCATAGTCAACTGGTTTTTCGGTATTCTTGTAAGTAAAAATAGGGACAGTAAAACGGCAAGCAGGATTTTGCTCGCCTTGGATATATTCTTCAACCTGTCTATCCTTTTTGTGTTCAAGTATCTCACATTTTCGGGCAGGATTATCAACAGTCTGTTAGGTATCAATCTTTCTTTGCCCGAGATTGTGTTGCCCATCGGCATATCTTTCTTTACTTTTCAGGCCATGTCATATGTGATAGATATTTACCGACAAAAGGCAAAGGCGGAGAATAATATATTTTATGTCGGCTTATACATTTCTTTTTTTCCTCAGCTGATTGCAGGACCAATCGTCAGATACGAAACCATTGCCGATGAGATAAAAAACAGAAAAGAAACAGTCAATGATTTCTTTGACGGTTTTGCAAGGTTTGTTGTCGGGCTGTCAAAAAAGGTGCTTCTCGCAAACAGTTTCGCCGTTGTGGCGGATAAAGCGTTTGATTTGGTCAAAAACGGAGATGCTGTTTCGGTTACATTCAGCTGGTTGGGCGCCCTTGCTTATACCTTGCAGATATTCTTTGATTTCAGCGGTTACAGCGATATGGCAATAGGGCTCGGCAGAATGTTCGGCTTTCATTTTTTGGAAAACTTCAATTATCCCTACATTTCCACCTCTGTTTCGGAGTTCTGGAGAAGGTGGCACATGTCGCTTGGAACTTGGTTCAGGGACTACTTGTATTTTCCGCTCGGAGGAAGCCGGGTCAGTAAGGGCAGAAATATTTTTAATTTGTTTGTAGTATGGTCACTTACCGGACTGTGGCACGGTGCCGACTATACCTTTATTGTCTGGGGACTTATGTATTTTGTACTGATATCGGCTGAGAAGCTGACAGGCTTCGAAAAAAAGCAGGGCCGAGCAGTAAATGTCTTCAAATGGATGTACACTATGCTGTTTGTTGTCCTCGGTTGGGTGATTTTCAGAGCGGATACCATCAGCGAAGCCTGTTTATATATCAGGGCCATGTTCGGGTTAAACGGAAACGCGTTTTCTGACGGAATGTTCTCCGGTTACCTTTTGCAGAATATTATTCTCATCGCGATTGGAATGCTGTTATGCACGCCCATTTTCAGAATTCTCAAGCAAAAGACCGAATCAAGCACTGCCGCGGGGTTTGTCAGCGCAGGGGTTTTGATAGTGTTGTTTCTACTTTCGGTATCAAGCATTGTCAGCAATTCTTATAACCCCTTCATTTACTTCAATTTTTAGGAGACGGATATGAAAAGATTTAATAAAAACATATTGGTCTTTGTTTTCGCGGCGCTCTTTATCGGATTTGGTGTGTGGGGATGCTTGGGCGGTATAAAAGACGAGGTATTCAAGCTTTTTTCGGAGTTAAAACAGGGAAATATATCCGGCATAATTGTTTTTGAAGAAAATATAGATAATATCTCGGACAAAAATCTGAGCTATCACAATGAGCTTATGGATATCAATTCTGTCAAGGAGAATCTTATTGGCACAAGAATAATTGTTAAGGACGATTCAACGGTGGTGAAGTCTGATTCAGGCAGTTTGTTTTCGCCTACCGCCGAATTGAGCAATTTGGATATCGAGCAGGTATCATCAAAGATAAAGGATTTGAAGGACATTGCCGAGGAAAACGGAGCAAAGTTTCTTTACTGTGCAGCTCCCGTGAAGGCAAATTATATGAATACTCCTGCAAATGTTGAAAATTTTGAAAAAAACAATTACGGCAGATTTATTACCGCTCTTTCCCAAAAGGTTCCTTATCTTGATTTTGCTGAAGTATTCGAGGAAAACAACATTTCGGGCGATGATATATTCTTCTATACAGACCATCATTGGAGGCCCCGCTCAGCCTTTGTCGCGGTAAAAGCTGTTTGCGAGGAATTAAATACAAGATACGGCTTTGAATATAATGAAGAATATACCGATATAGCAAATTATACTGTTGAAAATTACGAGAATTGGTTCCTCGGTGCCTTAGGGAAAAAGGTTGGAACATTTTTCACTTCAAGAGGGGCGGACGATTTTGAACTGATTGCACCTGTATTTGACACCTCTCTTACCGAAGAACAACCGGCAAAGAATCAGATTAGAAGCGGCAAATTCGAAGATACGGTGATGTATATCGATAACATTAAAAAAGACTTCTACGCTGTAAACAGCTATGCGGCCTACAGCGGAGGCGACTTCCGCTTGCAGATTGTCAGGAATAACTTGAACGAAAACGGTAAAAAAGTTCTTTTGATTCGTGATTCCTTTGCCTGCGCCGCCGCACCGTTTCTTGCTTTGCAGACCGCCGAGCTGTATATTTGCGACATAAGAAACTTTGAGTATTTTGTAGGGGAGAGACTGAATATTAAGGAGTATATACAAGAAATCAAGCCCGACTACGTACTCGTGCTGTATTCGGGAGTTAAGAGCATAGAAAGAGCAAACGGCGGGTATGACTTTATAGACTGAGCTTAATCAAGTCAAGCCCGTCTGCCGCAAACATCCGTACTTGACTTGAGCATAATAATGTGTTATTATAACTTGAAATCTGACATGAAGATTTCCGCGCTGTTGCGGGATTCCGGGTGAAAGATGCACAGGTAAATCAAATTGTTTTCTTTGTTATATCTGGCCGCATCGGATACCGGTGCGGTCTTTTTTATTCGGAGGGAGATAAAAATGGAAACGCGTGTAGCGGTAATGGGAATAATCGTGGAAAACATCGATTCCGTAGAAGCGCTTAACGCACTTTTACATGAATACGGACGGTACATAGTCGGCCGTATGGGTTTGCCTTATAGGGAGAAAAAAATCAATATCGTTTCGATTGCCATAGATGCGCCGCAGGATACGATTGCGGCCCTTGCCGGGAAAATCGGAGCGCTGGACGGAGTCGGCGTTAAAACCGCTTACTCAAATGTGATAACACATGATGAATGAGCTTTACCAATTGATCGACAGGCTTTGCAGAGACCACAGCCTGTCTTGCGATGAGTACGAGCTGTTGCTTGACTCACAAACGCCGCGTCTGGCGGAATATGCGGCATCGAGAGCGTTAGAGGCAAGAAAATCCGTCTACGGAAACACGGTTTATGTGCGCGGACTGATTGAAATCAGCAATATCTGCAAAAACGACTGCCTGTATTGCGGTATCCGCCGCGGCAATCAGAGCTGTTCGAGATACCGGCTGAGTGAGCAGGAGATACTGTCCTGCTGTGATGAGGGCTATAAGCTTGGATTTCGCACCTTTGTTATGCAGGGCGGGGAGGATCCCTTTTTTACAGACGAGCTACTTTGCACTTTAATTAAAAAAATCAAAAAAGCCTTTCCGGATTGCGCTGTGACTCTTTCAATCGGCGAACGGAGCCGCGAAAGCTACGAGACGCTGTTTGCCGCAGGAGCGGACAGATATCTTCTTCGTCACGAAACGGCAGATTCGAATTTGTACCGAAAGCTGCATCCTGAAAGCATGTCGTTTGAAAACCGTATGCAATGCCTGAATAACCTGAAAGAAATAGGATATCAAACCGGCTGCGGCTTTATGGTGGGCGCTCCGTACCAAACCAACCGTTCTCTTGCCGCTGATTTGAAATTCGTGGAGCAGTTCAGACCCGACATGTGCGGAATAGGACCGTTTATTCCGCACGCCGCCACGCCTTTTGCCGGATTTGCGGCCGGTGCCCTGCAAACCACACTGTTTTTGCTGTCGCTGTTACGGCTGATGGATCCGGGCGTGCTGCTGCCTGCAACTACTGCTCTCGGTACGATTGATCCGACAGGGAGAGAGCAAGGGATTTTGGCCGGTGCAAATGTTGTCATGCCGAATCTCTCTCCTGTGTCAGTGCGCAGGAAATATGAGCTGTATGACAATAAAATATGTACAGGCGAGGAATCGGCTCAGTGTAAAAGCTGTTTAGAGCGGCGAATGGAATCTATCGGCTACAAGATAGTAACCGATCGAGGCGACCGTAAGCCCTTCAGTCTTTAATATGTTGGGCGTCAGACTCTATGAAATAATAAATCCGCCGCGGCGAATATCGTTTTGCGGCATAAAAGAAAGAAGGAACCGACTTGTCACATTATGATCCGAAATCATTAAAAGCAGAGGAGTTTATAAACGATGCAGAGATACTTGAAACCCTCCGTTACGCCGAAGAAAATAAGCACAACCTTGCCCTGATAGACAGCCTGCTTGAAAAAGCACGCCCGGTAAAAACCGCAAACGGCGTGCGTTGTGCCGGGCTTAATCACCGCGAGGCTTCTGTACTGCTGGCCTGCGATATTCCCGAAAAAGTTCAGGAAATGTATAGGCTTGCCGAGGAGATTAAGCTTGCCTTTTACGGCAACCGTATTGTTATGTTTGCTCCGCTGTACCTTTCAAATTACTGCGTAAACGGCTGTGTTTACTGCCCGTATCATTACAAAAACAAGCATATCACCCGTAAGAAGCTGAGTCAGGACGAGGTGCGTCGGGAGGTAATTGCGCTTCAGGATATGGGACATAAGCGCTTAGCTATAGAAGCGGGCGAAGACCCGATTAACAACCCGATTGAGTATATTTTGGAATGTATAAAAACCATTTACGGCATTCAGCACAAAAACGGAGCTATTCGCCGCGTAAACGTCAATATTGCCGCTACTACAGTGGAGAATTACCGCAAGCTTAAAGATGCCGGTATCGGCACATACATTCTTTTCCAGGAAACATATCATAAGGAAAGCTATCTTGAATTGCATCCCACCGGTCCAAAGCACGATTATGCATATCACACCGAGGCCATGGACCGCGCCATGGAGGGCGGAATAGACGATGTAGGTCTCGGAGTGCTGTTCGGACTGGAGCGCTATCAGTATGAGTTTGCAGGACTTTTGATGCATGCCGAGCATCTGGAGGCGGCACACGGCGTAGGACCCCATACCATCAGCGTTCCCCGCGTAAAGCGGGCCGACGATATCGACCCCGATGTATTTGACAACGGTATTCCGGATGAAATTTTTGAGAAGATAATTGCATGCATCCGCATAGCTGTTCCGTATACCGGAATGATTATTTCCACAAGAGAAAGCGAAGCGGTTCGCGCAAAGGCTTTGGGACTCGGCATTTCACAGATAAGCGGCGCTTCCCGCACATCTGTAGGCGGATACACCGAGGAACAGCGACCCCACGATTCGGAGCAGTTTGATGTTTCAGATCAAAGAACTCTGGACGAGGTAGTAAACTGGCTGATGAAGCTTGGATATATTCCTTCCTTCTGCACCGCCTGCTACCGTGAGGGAAGAACCGGCGACCGCTTTATGAGCCTTTGTAAAAGCGGACAGATTTTGAATTGCTGTCACCCTAATGCGCTTATGACACTCAGTGAATACCTTGCAGATTACGCCGGCGAGGATACAAAAAAGGTCGGATATGAGCTTATTGAACGCGAACTTGCGAACATTCCTTCGGAAAAGGTTCGCAAAATAGCCGCCGAGAATATCGACTTGATAAAGAGCTCCAATCGCCGCGATTTCCGGTTCTGACGGAAAATAGAGGATATATGTATGCCGAATATTAGGAGGAATTGTTATGAGTCTTAACGCCGCGGTTACGGCCGAGCGGGTTCATATCGGCTTTTTCGGCCTTCGCAATGCCGGAAAATCGAGTCTGGTAAACGCCGTGACCGGTCAACGGCTTTCTGTGGTGTCTGAGGTGAAAGGCACCACAACCGACCCCGTCAAAAAATCTATGGAACTGCTTCCGATGGGACCGGTTGTTATTATTGATACTCCCGGAATTGACGATGAGGGTGAATTGGGCGAGCAAAGGGTTGACCGAGCACGGCAGATTCTGCGCCAGGCGGATGTTGCTGTTCTTGTTGTTGACGCACAAGCCGGACTGCAGACTGCAGACAGGGAGCTTGTGGATGTTTTTACACAGCGAAATGTTCCTTATGTGATTGCTTTTAATAAGGCTGATTTGCTTTCGAGTGTACCGACCGAAACTGAACATGACATTTACGTCAGCGCCGAGACCGGAGACGGAATCAACGACCTAAAGGAGAAAATTGCGGCGTTGGCAAAAGCGGCTGAAAGCAATCGTAAGATTGTTTCCGATTTGCTTGCGCCTGGCGATACGGTGGTGCTGGTTATCCCGATTGATTCCTCCGCGCCTAAGGGCAGATTGATCCTGCCGCAGCAGCAAACCCTGCGTGAGCTTTTAGAGGCCGGTGCTGTTTCGGTTGTCGCCCGTGAAAGTGAATTGAGCCGAGCGCTCGCAGAGCTGAAAGCTCCGCCGCGTCTTGTTATTACAGACTCTCAGGCTTTTGGTGCTGTCAGCAAAATAGTTCCAGAATTAATTCAGTTAACATCTTTTTCTATTCTTTTTGCCCGCTATAAAGGTGATTTAGCTACTGTTATCGGCGGTGCCGCAATGCTGGATCGTCTGCAAGACGGCGACAGGATTCTCATTTCGGAGGGTTGCACTCACCATCGTCAATGTCAGGATATCGGCACAGTTAAGCTGCCCGGCTGGATTAAGGGCTACACCGGCAAGACGCTTAACTTCTCATTTACATCCGGCACCGAATTTCCCGACGATGTATCGCAATACTCACTGGTTATTCATTGCGGCGGCTGTATGCTGAATGAGCGCGAGATGAAATCGCGGCTTGTACGCTGTACAGAGCAGGGGATTCCGGTTACAAATTACGGCATAGCCATTGCACAGATACATGGCATATTGAAGCGCTCCCTGGCACCGTTCCCCGAAATGCTCAGTTTGCTGGAGCACCGATAAGCGTTTGGCGTTTACTTGATAACTGTATCATAAAGAAAGAAACAGACAACCGCGCCGCCTGAAACGGCAGACACGGCTGTCTGTTCCTTTTTATTAAAGGATTAGTAGTCTTTACGGTCGATTTGCGGGGGAACGGACGTTGTCACAAGTATGTTTATTCTGACATTCACCGCTCCTATGTGAGCATTGTCGCACATTGTTATTGTATGTCTGTTTCAATTTTGTAGCTGTCATCTATTAATATGTATTCGCATCCGTATTCTCTGCATTTGTTCAGATAACATGCATTATCCTCAAGCACAGTTTCAAGTGAGCATGAAGTGTCATCAATACGCTCTTCAATAGCACATGCATATCTCTTGATATCCGGAAAGTGATTTTTAATATATTTTTCACTCATAACAAGGCAACAGAACCTGATATTACAGATGTATTCTTTTTGAAAATCCTTTTTCCAGTCAAGCGGAATATAGCATCCTTCGACAATAAGATTTTGTTTGTTTTCAATTGCGGTTTTAATAATTTCACTTACAATAGGCCACAAATAATCTGTCAGCTCGTCATCGCTGCTAACAGGCGTGAGCAGAGTGTTCCCGCTGCGAATCAATCCCATTTTCAAATGGTCTATCGAAAAATAAGGATATTGATACTTTTCAAGCAATTTTTGAGCCAATAAGGTTTTGCCTGTGTGTGAAGCGCCTGTTATCAGTATTACCATATCTTTTTCTCCGTTAGATAATCAGATGGAC
>JAQXGK010000010.1 GCA_029006345.1 Bacillota bacterium | reverse complement strand
TGTTCTTTCCACGGTTCTTTCCAACGGGTAAAAACAGCGAAAAAAGCATAATTTTTGCGTTGACAAACTTTTCAACTATCGTCTTAAACGGCCTGAAACTGCCCGTTTTTGGTGGGTTCGAATAAAATCTCGAAATCAGTTTGCGAGAAATCGCACGCGGGTTCGAATCCCGCCCTCTCCGCCAACGCGGCTTGACCGCGAATCACAAGAGCCGCAAGATAAACCTTGCGGTTCTATTTTTTGTAATGGCATAAAGAATTGCGTACGTTATTTTTTCGAGAGAAGGCTTGTGATACGAAATACAAAAACATAACTCCGGCAAAGTTCATTTCGCGCCGCAATCGCTTTGTGGCTCAGGTTGAAATTAACGGCCGAACCGAAACCGTCCATGTTAAAAATACCGGACGCTGTAAGGAACTTCTGTTGTCCCAAAGCGATGTTATACTCGACAAATCTGATAACCCGCACCGCAAGACGCAATATGACTTGATTGCAGTAAATAAATCAGGCCTCGGCTGGGTAAATATTGACAGTCAGGCGCCCAATCAAGCGGTAAAGGAATGGCTTGAGGATATGCCTGCTCCGTTTCGGGATGCGAAGTTAATCAGACCGGAATACTCATACGGGAAATCACGTGTTGATTTTTATCTGGAGTGTCCGGGAAGGAAAATCCTCATGGAGGTCAAAGGATGTACACTTGAAATAGACGGCATCGGATATTTCCCGGATGCACCGACGGAACGTGGCGTAAAGCACTTACGTGAGCTTAAGTCTGCGGTAAAGAACGGGTATGAATGCTATATCGCATTTGTCATCGCTATGCCGAATGTAAGACAGGTACTTCCAAATGTAACTACTCACCCGGAATTCGGCAGAGCTCTGGCAGAAGCAATATCAGCAGGCGTAAAGGTGTTGTATATGATATGTGATGTGAAACCGGACAGCTTGTCTATAACAGAATGTATAGAAGCATAGAATGTAATGATTATTATAAAACTCCCTGAAAAATCTCACTTTCAAGGAGTTTTTATTCTTTTATGGTAATTCAACAATCGTATTGACTCTCACGTTACGTCAATTAACTGACGTGAATGCAGGTGATTTTGTTCTGCCGTGAGCTTGATTTTCCTCCGAACGAAATCCGAATGATTTTATCCTCTCCCGATTACAACAAGCTAAATACACGGAAAGAGCAGGCGCAATGAAAGGAGAAATTGTAAATACGGATGTTTTTTATAACAGTTAATTTGAAGCAAAAATCAAGGAATATTGCCGATGAACACTTTAAGAATAATATTGACCGTCACGGCAACGGCACAGCGCAGTTTATAAATTATGCAATAAAAGCATATTAAATAATGATTGTTTTACTGCAGATTGTTTGCTATAATTATCAAAAAAGGAGAAACGCTATGAGATATCTTGAATCTTTTCGCCTTGTAAGCGCAATAAAGGAGGACGGCTATATCCTCTCCTTCCCCTACAAGCTTGAAATGACCTGCTACAACGACAATGTTTATCCATTCAAGATATTTCCGCAGAAGCAGCTTAACGACCTGTCTTTTGACGATGTTACAATATTCTGCGGCGGGAACGGCTCCGGTAAATCTACGATTCTGAATATTATAGCTCAGAAGTTAAAGCTGGTGCGCTCCGCTCCTTTTAACAACGCTCCTCATTTTGAAGAATACCTCGATTTATGTGACTTCAGTGTTTCACCCGGAAGAGCAATACCTAAAACAAGTAAGATTATCACAAGCGACGACATTTTCGACTATTTACTTGATATCCGCTCAATCAACTCCGGCATTGAAGGCCGCAGGCAAAAGATATTTGAAGAGTATCAGGAATATCAAAAACATTATCAGCTTCGATCGCTTGACGAGTATGATGAGCTAAAACGAAGAAACGAAGCAAAAAACAGCACCAAATCCGTTTACACCGCACGGCGTTTACCAAAAGAACTGACCGGCAAATCCAACGGAGAAAGCGCATATTTATACTTTACGCATCAAATCGAAGAAGACGCACTGTATCTGCTCGACGAACCCGAAAACAGCCTATCGGCCAAACAGCAATCTGAGCTTGTAAATTTCATAACCGATTCTGTTAGATTCTACCGTTGTCAATTCATTATATCAACTCATTCCCCTTTCTTCCTATCAATAAAGGGTGCAAAAATATATGACTTAGACAGCGTTCCGGTTTCAACAAAGGAATGGTCAGAGCTTGATAATGTGCAGGAATACTACCGACTGTTCAAAGCCCGAGAAAACGAATTTTAATCAACATAATGCCATTAACAATACCGCAACAACTGAAAACGCGCGCCGAAATCGGCGCGCGTTTACTTATTATCTCTTCTTTTTCGGAATTGCAATCAACTGCTCGGCAACCGATATTACGTCACGGCAAAGCAAAGCGTCATCAATATCCAAGATATAATGCAGTTTTGCGCCATCGTACGGGTAACCGGTCGGTGCATCGGAAAGCAGGCACTCAAGCTCGGGAAGCATTTTAACAAAAACCGTATTATCACACACAAGTAAAATCGGCTTTTCATTAATATAAATCATATATTCTCCGAACATTTTACGGCTTCTGACATTACCGATACCTTCTATCTGCTCACACACATAAGCAACAAAATCGGGAGATGTACTCATGACTGTCCTCTTATCTCACTGCAAAATATTATACAGAAAGTTTTTTTCCTTTATTAGTGCTTCTGCTTCGCTTTTTGTTATGCCAAGCGACAGCATGACTATAGCGGTTTTGACCGACCAATCGGCAAGCTCGAGCGTTTTTTCGGCTTCAACAGGGTTACAGCCGCAAACCTCGCGGACCATGCTTACCGCACGCTTGACAAGCTTGTTATTTGTAGCGCGCATATCGACCATAAGGTTTTCATAGACGCGGCCGAGCTCGATCATACAGGCGGTCGATATCATATTCAGACAAATCTTTTGGGAAGAGCCGGCTTTCATGCGGGTAGAACCCTTAATGACCTCTTCGCCCGTATCAAGAAAGACATTGATATCGCTGACGGCTTCCATTTTAGTATTAATATTATTAACAACAGAAACAGTCGTCGTGCCAATAAGTTTTGCTGCCTTCAGCGTTCCGACAACATAAGGGGCATTTCCGCTTGCAGAAATGCCGCAAACAACATCCCTATCCGTAACCTTCAGCTTTCCGATATCTGCCTTCCCTGCCTGCTCGTCATCCTCAGCGCCCTCTATCGCCCTGACAAAGGCTTTTTCACCGCCTGCCATGACAGCCTGAACCATTCCGTCCGGTATTCCGAAGGTGGGATAGCACTCAGCGGCATCAATCACCGCCATCCGTCCGCTTGTTCCGGCGCCGGTATAAATAAGTCTGCCGCCGTTCTGCAGAGCTGCGACAATTACATCCACAACCCTTGCAATAGTCGGCAGTTCTTTTCTGACGGCACCTGCGACGGTTGCATCCTCATCATTAATCAGGCCGAGGATTCCTGCAGTATCAAGCCTGTCAATATAAGTGGTTTTCGGATTTCTGCCCTCAGTTGACATATAACAGTCCTCGCTGTTTTTATATTCGTGACGAAAGGATAGGCGACCAAGTGTTTCTGAAGCTCTCGTATTCACCGGCATCAATAGCATCGCGTATCATGCACATGAGATTATTATAGAAATAGAGATTATGTGTGACGGCAAGTCTGTAACCGAGCATTTCCTTAGCCTTAAGGAGATGTCTGACATAACCGCGAGAATATCTTGCGCATACAGGACAGCCGCAGTGCTCATCTATCGGTCGTGAGTCTCTCTCGTATTTATTATTATTCAGATTGATTACGCCCTCCAAGGTGCAAACATGGCCGTGACGAGCATTTCTGCTGGGCATAACGCAATCAAACATATCCACTCCGCGGTAAACTGCCTCGATTATATTCGAAGGAGTACCGACGCCCATCAGATAGCGCGGCTTATCAACAGGAGCGTAGGGTTCTACAGTCTCGATTATATCGTACATAACCGAGGTTTCCTCTCCTACTGCCAGACCTCCGATAGCGTAACCGTCAAGCTCAAGCTCGGCAATGGTCTTCATGTGCTCCACACGCAAATCCTTATAAGTCGCGCCCTGATTAATGCCGAAAAGCATTTGATGCGGATTTATCGTGGTTTCAAGTGAATTCAAGCGCTTCATTTCGTTTTTACAGCGCACAAGCCATCTCGCCGTGCGCTCTGTGGACGCCTTTGCATACGAATACTCCGCAGGATTCTCTACGCACTCGTCAAAAGCCATAGCAATGGTGCTCGCGAGGTTTGACTGAATCTGCATACTTACCTCTGGGCTCATAAAGATGCGCTTTCCGTCAATATGGCTTGCGAATGTTACACCCTCTTCACTGATGGAGCGCAGTCCAGCCAAAGAAAACACCTGAAACCCGCCGCTGTCGGTGAGAACCGGCTTATGCCAGTTCATAAATCTATGTATTCCGCCAAGGTCGTATATTACATCATCACCCGGTCTGATGTGCAGGTGGTATGTATTTGACAGTTCAATCTGACATCCGATTTTTTCTAAATCCTCAGTTGACACTCCGCCTTTAATGGCGGCGCAGGTGCCGACATTCATGAATACCGGTGTCTGAACTGTTCCGTGTACGGTTTCCAGCACGCCGCGGCGTGCCTTTCCGTCCGTCTTGTTGACAGCAAACATTACTCAGCCGCCTTAACGATAAGCTTATAAAGCTCATCATCGAGCTTGAGAGAGCAGTACTTTTCAAGTGCAGCTTTGAGTCCGTTTTCCTTATAGAACGAACTTACCTCGCTTGCCGTGGGATCGCCCTCGGGATCAAATTCGAAGCCGATGAGAATTGCCGGAATGATGTGCTCGGGCACTACGCCGTTTTCAAGACAGAATTTTGACGCGCCGACAAGTCTGTCGCCCACAGAAAGCTTGCGCTTAGGATCGCCGCCGACACGTTTTACGGTATCGCCGAGGAGCTTGTTGCCGTAGCGTTTTATGAGATCGTCGGCATGTGCGTTGAGCTCCTCTATATCGGTGCCGTAATGCTTGGACATCGCGCTTGCGGTTTCATTGAGCGCCGCCTTAACATGTGCCTTAATCTCGGGGTCGCCGATAGCCTGCCATATGAAATCATATCCCTTCTTATAGCCGAGATAAGCACATACGCAGTGACTCATATTATGCATAAACAGCTTGCGGTTTATGTAATACGAAAACGGCTCATAGGCAATTATATTGGGAATTTCGGGGAATTCGCCTACTGCTCCGCTCTTGTCGGTATATATCTTATTATAATCCTCTACGCAGACGGTAAGAGGGTTCTCGGCGATAATCTCCTTAGGCGGTGCCGGAACCATGCAGCCGATGGACGACTGACAGAAGCCGATGTACTTCTCACTGAAGGCGTACTCCTCCTCTGTCAAAAGATCCCGCAGCAGCTCACGTACATATAGATGAACATCTATTTTGTTTTCGCAGAGAATGAAATTAAAGGGCGTCTTATTGCCGGCAGCATAACGGTGCTTAATAACAGCCGCAATAGATTTTGTAATTATCGGCAGAACATTGACTCCGCAAGCGGTAGCGGCAATTTCAGCCTCATCGCACGCCTTGCAAATTGCATCCATATCGCGTCCGTCAACAGCGCAAACATTCTTGACACTTCTCTTGTCGTAGCTGTCACCCATAGTAATATATAACGGATACTCATGCTTTTCGTTCAGCCCACGGTTCAAATCCATATTTACGTCGACAAATGAAACCGAATAACCGGCTTCGTAAAAAATTCGTCCGGCGAGTCCGCGTCCGATATTGCCGCCGCCGAATACTACTGCTTTTTTCATAAAACAACCATTCCTTTATACAGTTTTTTATTTTGTTATGTTGAAAATTATACCACTCATACACTCCATTTGCAACAGTATTAATTGACATGAATCGTTTTTGTGCTATAATCAATTTGTAATAATTCCGCAAATGTATGAAAGAGGATAAACAATGACAAATAGAATATTTGCTTTAATTCTCACCGTAGTTTTTATGTCGCTTACAGTATCTTGCAGTACCGAAACTGCCGATAAAATAACGGCACAGAAGGACAATAATTCACCGGCGACAACCGAGAAAACAGAAAACACAGCATTTACGATACTTACGGATACCGAAAACAGCGAGCTAATGAAATATGCAGATAATATTGCTCAGGCTGCCGAGATCGGTTTTTCGGCAAGACCCGAAATAATTGCTTACAATGCAGATTTTCCCGGGCCCTGCGTGGTATTCGGTGCAGGAGACAAAAGCGGCCTCGAAAGCACCGAAATCGACAGATACAGCTATGCTGTCAAGCAAAACGATTCTTTCGTAACCGTCAGCTGCAACGAAGAAACAGCGCAAGCTGCGTCAGAAGCCTTTATTTCCGAACTTCAAGCGGCTGATTACCGTCTCAGCGAGGTCAATGACTGCAAAGCAACGCTGTTGGACACTCTAAACGACGGCCTGACAATATTAAGTGAAAGCACCGTCACGATTGCCGACGGAGTAGTCAGAACGGATTATGTTTATGAGAAAGCAAACGGCGAGAAAGTGCTTGCATACAAGACAGAAATCGCCCCCGGTGCCGCCAAGGTAACTATAGGTACAGCCAACGACACAAACGAAGCCACAGGAAAACAGTGCGTATATGACCAGGCAAAACTGTATGAGAGCTTAGGTAAGGATGTTGTGCTTGCCATAAACGCTGACTTCTTCGGTGAAGGCGGAGAGCCGTGCGGTCTGCTAATTAAAAACGGAGAAACTCAGCATAAGATACGCGGAGGATGCTTTTTCGGAGTATTAAAAAACGGAGACTACGCCTGCGGCAACGCCGAGGAATTTAAAAAGTATAAATACGACGACTTTGAAAACGCCGTAGGTGCCGGACATTGGATAGTATCAAACGCAAGCTTCACAGGAACCGAAACAATAAAAACCATGGCTCACAGAGACCCACGCTCGGCTATAGGCTACAAGCAGGACGGTACGGTAATAATCCTCGCAGTTGACGGCAGACAGCCGGGGCTTTCGGTCGGCATTACCATGTATGATCTGGCAACTCTCATGATAGACTACGGCTGTGATGAGGCGGTAAATCTCGACGGAGGCGGATCGACACAGCTTGTAATGAAAAACCCCGGAAACAGTCAGCTTGAAGTTGTTAACTCCCCCTGTCAGGTCCCCTACAGAAAGGTCTTTGATACAATTTTGATTGTCAAGTAAAAAAAGCCGCCTCCGGGCGGCTTTTTTCTTTTTGTCGTGGCAATAATATCACAGAGGTGATAATATTGTTTTCAAATGCTCTTGATGACAACATAATGCTTATCGATTCGCTGACGGACAGAGAGAATACATTTGATATTAAGCTCGCTCGTCTCGATATAAGCGGAAGAAACGCGGCTTATTATTTTATTGACGGTTATGTTAACGGCGACTGTCTGCAAAGAGTTCACATTGAACTCCTTAATCAAAAAATCGACACGCTGACGATTGAAACGCTGTCTGAAAAGGCAGTGGCATTCAGCGAACAAAAGCGGCTGACAGACGAAAATGAAGCTGTTCTTGAAATACTGGGAGGAAACGTTGTACTTTTTGTAGACGGCATAAGCGAGGCTTTAGCGCTCAATCTATACAGTTTTCCCAAAAGAAGCATTGAGGAATCCGAAAAGAACCGCACGCTCCGGGGACCGCATGATTCATTTTCGGAAAGCCTGCTTGTAAATACCGTGCTTATCCGAAGAAGAATAGCCACGCCAAATCTTGCTTTCGAAAAATTCAGTATCGGCAGCGATACCAACACGCGTATAGCGCTGTGCTATATGAAGGACAGCGTAAATATAAAATCTCTCAACATAATAAAAAGCAAGCTTTCGAAAATCAATATTCGATCTGCCACTCTCGCTCAGGAGGCTGTAGTTAACGCTCTTATTTCCCAGTCAGGGCTGATAAAATTCAATCCTCTTCCACGAGTGCGGTATATAGAAAGACCGGATACGGCCGCCTCCGTTCTGATTGAGGGAAAAATACTGATAATATGCGACAATTCACCGTCGGTAATAGCGCTTCCTATCTCAATTTATGACTTTTTTGAAGAACAAAACGATTACTACTTCCCTCCTCTGACAGGCAGTTATCTGCGGATAGTACGATTTATAATATTCCTTCTTTCAATATATCTGATACCGATATGGATGCTTTTTATAAGCCGCACCGACCTTGGCGGATCGCTTGATTTTTTAGGAGTAAG
>JAQXGK010000009.1 GCA_029006345.1 Bacillota bacterium | reverse complement strand
AATGCTCCGGCTTATTCTGTTGATAAGCACGGTAAAAGTTTCAAATCTCTCTTTCACGTCGGCACCTCCGTTTACTGCACTTGTTGAAGTTTCAACAAGCGCAAGAATACCACAAACTTGTTGAAATGTCAACAAGTTTGTTTTAATTATCAGATAAGCATATCCTTTTTTCGGCGCCTCAGAAAGCGATACGGCCGCTGATAATGCGCTATTTCGGCTCTCTTGAAGTGCCTTAAACACACCGGATTTCGCAAATATGTATTTTTTATGTTATTTGTATTATTCTGTGTTATAATGTAAAAAAGCAATTCATCGGGGCGGCGGAACAGGCCTCTTTGGGCGCCGCGCAAAAACCGCGGCAAAATGCCGCATATGTCGACCGCATCTCGGCTATATCAATTACATTTATACAGAAAAGAGAAATTTATGTGGGTACTGTTTGCATTCGGCTCGGCTTTTTTTGCCGGAATAACATCTATACTTGCAAAATGCGGTATTAAGAAAACAGATTCCGATACGGCGACGGCAATACGCACAGGCATAGTGCTTGTTTTCTCGTGGCTTATGGTATGGATTGTCGGCTCTGCTCCCAGCATTACTTCGCTCAGTTCAAAAACCTGGATTTTTCTTATTCTCTCCGGCTTTTCCACGGGAGCTTCGTGGCTGTGCTATTTTCGCGCACTGCAGCTCGGCGATGTCAACAAGGTCGTACCGGTAGACAAATCCTCAACGGTACTGACCATTCTTTTGGCGTTTATCTTTCTCGGCGAGCCGATTACATGGGTAAAAGGAGTCGCCGTTATTCTCATCGGTCTGGGCACATTTCTTATGATTGAGAAAAAGGCTGTCCCCGACAAAAAAACAGAAAAAAGCGGCTGGCTTATATACGCCGCGCTTTCCGCTGTATTTGCCGCGCTGACATCAATACTGGGCAAGATAGGCATAGACGGCGTCGAATCCAATCTCGGCACCGCCATACGCACCGAAGTAGTGCTTGTAATGGCGTGGCTTGTCGTATTTGTCAAGGGCAAACAGCACACGCTTAAAGATATCCCGAAAAACGAACTCGGTTTCATATGCCTTTCCGGTCTTGCTACCGGCGGCTCGTGGCTGTGCTACTATAAGGCGCTTCAGGACGGCCCGGCCAGCGTCGTCGTGCCGATTGACAAGCTGAGTATTCTTGTATCGATAGGCTTCTCTGTTGCGGTCTTTAAGGAACGGCTGTCAAAAAAAGCGGCGGCGGGACTGTTGCTCATTGTCGCCGGAACGCTGATGATGCTTATTAAAATATCTTCCTGAACATGTCCTTATAAGGCAGAAAAAACCTTACTGCAAAAAAGAGCAGTTGTTAAGCCACCTGTTTCGGCCATAAGAAAAAACAGAACCGCACCGCGAAAAAATCGCGGTGCGGTTTGCTATTTCAAAACAGTGCTCGAATTCAGGATAAGTGTGCTGTAGATAAATAAAATGTCCTGATTGTCAAATTTTACATAGTCTCCCACAAGGTCGGTGGAAATGTAGCGTGTATCAATAAGCGTCACCTTGGAATACGCCTCGGTCAGAAGCGGCGCAAGGCTCGAACCGAAGGAATCGCGGAATATAACGAGCTCACGATCAGTCGCGGCTAGCGGATTATCTATAACCAAAAGCGGCGCCGAGCCGGACAGAAAGAATTCGTACGGATCACGGCCTGCAAGCTTGTCAAAATCGTAAATTCCGCCGGTTTTACCGGTTTCGGCATTGTAGACCGTACAGGCCTCAAGCGTCGGATTGACGAGATATTTTATCCGTTCACTGCCGAGCGGCAGTGCCGACTGACCGTAATATACGCCGTAAAACGGCACATCTGCAGTCATGACCGTGTAATTCCCGTCAAGACCGCCTGCTCCCATAGCCTCTGCAAGGTAATGCGCCACATCGCCTATTTTTTCCTGCCGCCAGTGGGTGTCCGTGCGGTAATAGTCGCTAAACTCAAGTCTGTCCGCAATATGGATATATTCCGCAAAATCGGCATTATCACGGACAAGTGAAAACAGCTCCTCATAGTCAAGCGACGGATATCCGTTCTGCCGTGCCAAAAAGCAGCCCTTGTCCGGAACCACAGAAATATAAACCTTCGCGTCAGTCTCAGCAAGATAGAGGTCGTATATACGCCTGAACTTGTCGACGGCGGAAAGCACCGACTGTTCGTTCAACGGGTATTCGAGCTTTGCGGCATAGCCGTCCTCGATGTAAATTCCGTTATTCTCCTTCTGAGAGAAAACATAGAAGGTATTAAAGGATTTGAGCGTGCGAAAGCTGTCTCTCAACGGAAACTGATCGAGAGAATACTTTTCAAAACCGCTCATGAAATCACCCGAAAGAACAGTCTGCGCGCTGAGCTCCGGAAATTCGGCAAGAGGGCGTCTCTCGCTCTCCGACACCTTATCGGCCGGCTTTGCCCAGCAAAACGCCGTCAGCCCCAGCCAAACGGCGCCCAAAACGGCGAGGCCGCCGACATATCTGAATTTTTTCATACTGCACCCTCCCATCACCGTCAGAAACGGAAGTACAAAAACGGGTTAAACGAACCGTCAACAAGATATGCGGTAACCAGCAAAAGCAGTGCAATCAGCACCGCAGGCTCTGCCGCCCGAATAATTCTCCCGGTTTTTTCGGAATTTTCCAGACGCAAGACCGCCGTTTTGCAAACCGGCGTGCATCCGACAAGCGCAAGCGCCAGTATGACTGCATAATTTCTGAGACAATACAGCGTTCCCGCAGTGATCGCCGGCGCTCCCGACAGTCCGAACATTCCTGAAAGGTCCGACAGAGCCTGTCCCATATCCGCGGCATTAAATATTACAAAGCTTGTCGTGACAAGCAAAAGCACATAAATGTGCGACAGCATCGGCACTTTCGCAAGCGGCTTTCCGAGAAACAGCTTTTCCGCAACCAACCAAAATGCAAAGAAAAGTCCCCACACGACAAAATTCCACGCCGCACCGTGCCAAAGTCCGGTCAGCATCCACACGACCAATATATTGAACATCCATCTCGGCTTTGTCACTCTGTTGCCGCCGAGGGGTATATACACATAGTCGCGAAACCAGCTGCCGAGAGAAATATGCCAGCGCCGCCAGAATTCCGTGACGCTCTTTGATATATACGGATAGTTGAAATTTTCGGGAAAATCGAATCCGAATATTTTACCTAGTCCTATCGCCATATCGCTGTAGCCGGAAAAGTCAAAATAGATGTGCAGGGAAAAGGCGACGGCATACAGCCAGTAAAACAGTACCGATTTATCCGGGCTTGCACGGAAGGTCGAGCAAAGCTCTCCGAGCAGATTTGCCACAAGCACCTTCTTCGACAGTCCGATAATAAACCTCCGCGCGCCGAGCCACACCTTTTCCGGGGTAACCGTTCGGTTTTCAAGCTGATTAGCTACATCCACATATCTAACAATAGGACCGGCGATGAGCTGAGGAAACAGCGCAACATACGCGCCGAAATTAACAATATTTCTCTGAGCCTTTACCTCCCCGCGGTACACATCCACGGTGTAGCTGAGAATCTGAAACGTATAAAAGCTTATTCCTATGGGCAGAGCAATCTTCAAAAGCGGAACAGACATGCCGGTCAGCGCATTGAAATTGGAAATGAAAAAGTCCGCGTATTTGAAATACGCAAGAAAACCGAGACCGCTGACTGCCGAGAGAGTAAGCCAAAGCTTAGATTGCCGGCGGCCGCGAGAGCGTTCGATAAGCAATCCGAAGATATACCCTAAAACGACGGACAGAAACATCAAAAGCACGTATTTCGGCTCGCCCCATGCATAAAACAAAAGGCTGGACGCCAGCAAAACCGCGTTTCTCGACCTTTTAGGCGCAAGAAAATACACAATAAGCACTACCGGCAAAAAATAGTATAAAAACGGGATGCTCGAAAACAGCATTCTCTCTCCGTCCCTTCTCAATATTTGCTTATGACCGCACAGCTCCGCCGTTATACGGCGGTTTTATATTATCCGCGCGTAATAGCACAGGCTCTGTTCAAAAGCACGCGCCCCGCTTGTACGGCGCACAATTACGGACTTGATCCAAAAAACACCGGAGCGCGGCACTGGGACTACGCTCCGGTATCGGTTTCGGCTTACTTAAGGTCTACCGAAAAATCTCCGCCGCAAACCTTCCCGAACGCCTCAACTATTTCGTCGGAGGTAACGGTGTCGGAAAAATTCGGGTCTATCATAATCATTAACACTACATCCCCGTAGGCGACGACTCTGGGGGTGTCTGCGCTGACACATATCCACTTTGCGGGGTTGATTCCCGCCTTGACCTCCTGTGCAACGCTTTCGGCATCAGCCGCGTCCTTCAGGCGCATAAGAACAAGCGAATACGCCTGCGAGCTCATCATGGGCTCTGAGGCATAGGCCTCCTTGAGCTTGTCGGCGCTGTCAAGTCCCGTGAAAGCCTTCAGCGCATCCTTGTCCTCAAGATCGACGGGGGTGGTCATAAGTCTCAACTCAACCGGTTTTTTCTCATAAATCTTATCTATCACCACATCGAGACTGTCCGTGAGGTTTTCGGTTGACGGCGACACACCGTCATCCTTCTTGCCGTTATCGGTAGTTTCGGTTGTTTCCGCGGTATTGTTTTCCGCGCCTGTCTTGACGTCGTCATTATTCTTATCCGAAGAACAGGACGCAAGAGCTGCCGTAATAAGTGCGAGGGCGATTATCGCCGCAATGATTTTCTTTACCATGATAATTTCCTTTCTGATATACGATTATTTTTCTTCCTTTGCCAGATAGTATTCGCCGTTTTTGTCTGAGGTCAGAGTGTAAGTGTGTGTCTGAAGCATTGAACTGACTGTCAGCTCCGCCTTGTCGGATAATTCCGAAAAATCGATTTCCCATGTCGCGTAAAACTTGCCGGAAAATACTGCTTCTGTTGTGATATATACCCTTTCGGCACCGGATTGATCGGAATAAACCAACCGTCCCGCTCCGACCGCAACCTCGGTATCGGTTGCCGCATCAAACTCAAGTCTGAAGCTGACGGACGCCGCCGTTCTCGCAAGCGCCGGCTCGCCGATGTCAGCGTCTGCCGAGCTGACCGTGACCGGTTCAGCGCCGATTTTCTGACCGTTGCAGTAAACCGACGGCGAACGAAACAGCTGCGTAACGGCAAGGGCAGTTACCAGTAATACAAGGCATACGGCCGGCAGCGCCGCCCTGCGGAAGCTTATCAGCCGATTTCTGCGCTCTGCTTTGGCCTCACAGCGCAACAGCACCTTGCTTCTCAGCTCATCAGGAGCCTTAATGCTTTTGTAAATATCTTTTGCCTGTTTCATTTCTTTCACTTTTCGGCTCCCTCCCCCAAATCATTTTTCAGATACTCACGCCCCCGCGCCAGGCGCATTTTAACCGCGGATTTTGACAGTCCCAGCGACTCTCCTATTTCCTCAACGCTCATATCTTCAAAATAATAAAGAAGAATTACCGTTTTGAATTTTTCCGGCATAGACAGCACGTTGCTGATTATGCCTATCCCGTCCTCCCCGGCGTCCGGTATATGCGTCACCTCGTCAATCGGTGTGTAATCGCGCTTTTTGCGCTTTCGGTACATATCGTGGCACACATTGACAGTCACTCTGATAAACCACGCCTTTTCATGTTCGCGCTCACGAAAACTCACCGGTCTGCGCAGGTACTTGAAAAAGACCTCCTGAACCGCGTCCTCCGCATCCTCCCTTTTCAGAAGCTCGGCGTAGGCTATGCGAAAAAGCATGTCCGCGTATCGGTCATACAGTTCTTCAATATCTGCCGTCGTATAGGAAACAGCATTCATTTGACGAATATTCCTTTCATACCTACCGAATCATGCCTTTGCTTTATCCGTGCCTGCCTCGCAGCCCGGGACTGTACCTCACGGATTAACTCTCGGATTTCAGGTTTTGCCCGGGGTCTCGGCCTGAGAGAACCTGTCTCTGACTAACCTCCTCACCCATAACACGACCGACAATTCGGTTTGGTCACATTTATTTATAAAATTTTTCGTTTTTTTCTCATTTAAGAATAATTATATCAGTTATTGCCGATTTATACAAACAACTTCCGTTTATTTAAGATACGATACCTCCTCGTAAGCTCTTACTTTAACTTATTTGCCGGCGATACGCCCGGCTTCGGTGCAAAAAAATTCTCCTGGGGCAGCATTGTTGCTTGGCCGCAGGAGAATTTTTCATTCATTTCCGAACTATCTGTATATACAGCTTTTTAGCGGGTCTTTTGTAGCGCAATATACCGGTCTGAAATCATACTGCGTGTGCCGATACGGCAGGAGTATCACAATGCGTAAAACAGTATGCCGAAGAACTGAACGGCACTCCCGAAAATGCAGAAAATATGAAACACATTGTGCATATATCTCACCTTTGAGCCGACGGAATAGAAAACTATACCGATTACATAGCCCGCACCGCCGACGGCAATATATACAAAGCCTCGTCCGAGCGCCTGCAGGGCTGTCGGAAGCATAGGTATCACCGCAAAGCCCATTACAATATAGCATATCATGGCAAAAACTTTGTTTTTATTGAGGTCGATGGCGGTAAGGGTAACGCCGACTGCCGCCGCAGCCCACTCAACCGCGAACAGTATCCAGCCGAGAGTCGGATTTACGGCGTGGATCGCCGACAGTGCTATCGGGGTATAGGTGCCGGCTATCAGTATATATATGGAGCAATGATCCAGAACCTGAAACACTCGCTTTGCCATACAGGGCTTTAATCCATGGTAAATACTCGAATTTGTGTAGAGCATTATCATGGTCACGCCGTATATTGCCGACGATACCACTCCGTAAGCATTTGAATGCGACGCCGCCATGATAACAGACAGCACCAGCACGGCAACGCCTACGGCACTGCCGACAATATGGGATATCATATTAAAGTTTTCCTCGCCGCGCGTATATGCCGGCATCAGGCGGTCCGAGAGCTTTGTTCTTGTCATTGGTTTTCATCCTTTATAAAATGCGAAAATTAATTTCGGTTTATTCCGACAACCGACCGTCACTCAACAAATGATGCAAGGCAACGGCCCGGACATGAGCGCAAAGCGGACGGCGGCCAGCCGTCTGCAATACCTGCCCGAGGCAACCATATATCAAATATAAATACCTGACTGCCGGTAAGTGTTCCGCGATTTTCCATGGGAATAACTACATTTTAGCGCTCAGGCGGAAACTGTCCACCCACTGTCTGCAAAACAAAGTAGAATATACTGCTACAGCCTCTCTACCGATAGTAGAGAGGCTGTAGCAACCGTTGTGCCGCAACAGTTTCAGCAGCAGGATAATAATTGCTCAAAAATTCGGATGTGTTCCTTTTCGTCGCAAATTATTCTTTCCAGCAGTGCGCGCACAGATGAGTTGCAGGTTCTTTCCGCCTGTTCGGCATAACGCTTAATCGTAGCCTCTTCCGCACAGATAGCAGCGCGGAGCGCCTCACGCACCGTCATGGCATAGCACACATTCTTACCTGTCCAATACCTTCCGCGGTCGGCAAAAACGGGAACGCCGCCGAGCACGACAATCGCGTGGCCGAACAATTCCAAATGCTTCATTTCGGTAATACTGATCTTTTTGAAGGCGTCTGCAGCAGAGGGACAGTTTTCCTCAAAAACAAAGTGATTGAACAGATATGTGCAGACCGCAGTCATTTCACTGCTCTCTGCTGCGTAATTTTCCTGCATCATGGCAAGACTGCGCGCATCATCACTTCCGCATTTCACCTCGGGGTATTTTTCACAGCATTCATTCATACAAAGCACCAAGCCTTTCGATTTTTTATAAGTATATGCTGCAAAAAAATAAAAGTTTCCGCAGGGCTTGACAGCGCCCGATAATGTTGACAAAGTACAACTGATTGTGATATATTTATAAATTAATAACATAATTATCGTTCAGCCGGTCATCGGCCTAAAGGAAAGGAAGTAAGCATGGCACAATTTTTCAAAGAACCCTGCCACACATTCAATGAATATCTGCTGGTTCCCGGATATTCCAGCGCTAAGTGCATACCCTCGGAGGTATCGCTCAAAACACCCCTCGTTAAATTCAAAAAGGGTGAGGAAAGCCCGATAAGCATCAACGCTCCCATGGTTTCCGCCATTATGCAGTCTGTTTCCGACGACAAGCTCGCAATAGCTCTTGCCAAAGAAGGCGGAATTTCCTTTATATACGGCTCTCAGTCAATCGAAAGCCAGGCGCAAATGGTTGCGAGAGTAAAAAACTACAAGGCCGGATTTGTAATAAGCGATTCTAACGTTAAGCCTGACGATACCCTTTCCGATATTCTCGAGTTAAAAGAAAAAACCGGACACTCCACAGTCGCGGTGACTGAGGACGGCACTGCAAACGGAAAGCTGTTGGGCATAGTCACCGGTCGCGACTACCGTGTTTCCCGCATGGATACCGCCACAAAAGTAAGAGATTTTATGACCCCGCTCGAAAAGCTTATAGTAGGCTCAAAGGACACCTCGCTCAAAACTGCAAATGACATTATATGGGACAACAAGCTCAACTCTCTCCCCATTCTCGACGACGACGGGCACCTTATGTATATGGTGTTCCGCAAGGACTACTCGGAGCACAAGGCAAATCCCAACGAGCTGCTCGACAAGAACAAGCGTTACATGGTGGGTGCGGGCATCAACACCCGCGACTATGCCGAGCGCGTTCCCGCGCTGATTGCCGCCGGAGCCGATGTACTCTGCATAGACTCCTCCGAGGGCTATTCCGAATGGCAGGCGCGCACCATAAAGTTTATCCGCGACAATTACGGCAACGACGTAAAGGTAGGCGCAGGTAACGTCGTAGATAAGGACGGCTTCAGATTTCTCGCCGACGCAGGCGCGGATTTCATAAAAATCGGTATCGGCGGAGGCTCTATCTGCATAACCCGTGAGCAAAAGGGTATCGGCAGAGGTCAGGCAACGGCAGTCATCGAGGTTGCCGAAGCAAGAGACGCATACTACCGCGAGACCGGCGTATATATTCCGATATGCTCGGACGGCGGCATCGTATTCGACTACCACATTACGCTTGCACTTGCAATGGGCGCGGATTTCGTTATGCTCGGCAGGTATTTCGCCCGTTTTGACGAAAGCCCCACAAACAAGCTCAATGTAAACGGTTCCTACGTGAAGGAATACTGGGGAGAAGGCTCAAACAGGGCGCGAAACTGGCAGCGCTACGATATGGGCGGTTCAAGCAAGCTCTCGTTTGAGGAAGGCGTCGATTCGTATGTACCGTACGCAGGAAGCCTCAAGGACGGCGTTACCGCGACACTCAACAAGGTGCGCTCCACGATGTGCAACTGCGGCGCGCTTACGATACCCGAGCTTCAGAAAAATGCTAAGCTCACCCTCGTCAGCGCGACAAGCATAGTCGAAGGCGGCGCTCACGACGTTATTCTCAAGGATTCTTCGAGAAATATCGTAAAATAAAGCAATTCTTCCGTGCACATGCGGCATTCCCGCAAGCTGTGCTTTTCGCCCGTATGCTGTCGGCAATGCCGAATTTTGCATACGAATATTCAAAAAAAACTTGACATATTCCCGAACACAGGTATATACTGTGTAGGACAAAAAATCAGAAAGGTAACGAAATAGATGACTGCTGTTCGTTCGAACACATTTTACTTTTATTTTGGCAGCTTTACTTATTATTTTATGAGTAAGGTTTTTTCGCGTTTGCCAAAATAGAGTTGAAGTCATTTGTTTATAACCAATAATGATTTCGGTCTGCGGCGAATGCGCCGCAGACCTTTTTTGTTGCCGCAAATCTTTTTTGTTAAAAATAAAAAAATAAAGTGATATAAAAAGAGAGGAAAAGAAAATGATAGTTATTCTCAAGCAAAACCCCGACAAAAACCAGTTAAACAACCTTGTTGGCTGGCTCAAGAAAAACGATATCGATGTTCACGAGAGTCAGGGTTCTCATTCACGCCTGCTCGGTCTTATAGGCGACACCTCCAATCTCGACATAGATATGCTCAGAGCACTCGAGATAGTCGAGGATGTCAAGCGTATTCAGGAGCCGTACAAGAACGCAAACCGCAAATTTCATCCGCTCGACACCGTAATTGAGGTCGGAAATACCAAAATAGGCGGCGGAAATCTCACACTGATTGCCGGCCCCTGCTCGGTCGAATCGGAGGAGCAGATATGCTCGATAGCCCGCGAAGTCAAGGCGTGCGGCGCAACGCTCCTTCGCGGCGGCGCATTCAAGCCCCGCACCTCTCCCTACTCCTTCCAGGGACTGCGCGGCGAGGGAATCGAACTGCTGCTTGAAGCAAAGAAAGAAACAGGTCTTCCGATAGTCAGCGAAATAATGGATATCTCACAGCTCGACTTGTTCCGCGATGTCGATGTAATTCAGGTCGGCGCGCGCAATATGCAGAATTTCGAGCTTCTCAAGGCTCTCGGCAGAACACAGAAGCCGATTTTGCTCAAGCGCGGACTTGCCAGCACCATTGAGGAGCTGCTCATGAGCGCGGAATATATCATGGCGGGCAACAATCCCAATGTCATTCTCTGCGAGAGAGGCATCAGAACCTTTGAAACAAAAACGAGAAACACCCTCGACCTGTCGGCGGTACCGGTGCTCAAGCAGCTCACACACCTTCCGGTCATAATCGACCCGAGCCATGCTACCGGCATTTCAAAGCTGGTTCATCCCATGGCGCTGGGAGCAGTTGCCGTCGGTGCCGACGGATTGATAATCGAAGTTCACAACGATCCCGCGCACGCCCTTTGCGACGGCGCTCAGTCAATCACCCCCGAGGCATACAAGTCACTTGTTGCCAACTGCATGCAGATACATCCGTTCCGCGCAAAGTACAACGCTGAATAAGTAAAGGCAAAGATTTTACCATGACGATAGGTATAGTAGGGCTCGGGCTTATCGGCGGCTCGCTGGCCAAGACACTCAGTCAAAGAAGCGATCACACGGTGCTCGGCTTCGACATTTCCGAAGAAATAGTTAACGCGGCACTTGCGGACAGAGCAATTTCGGCACCTTTGGATATACTCCGCCCCGAACCGTGCGGGCTTGCCGTACTCGCGCTCACCCCGGAAACAGCGGTCAGCACCGCGCAAAAGCTTTTTCCGCTGCTGAAAAAAGGCACAATAGTCACTGATATCTGCGGTATCAAGCGGTTTGTCTGCCCCCGCCTGACCGAGCTTGCTCTCGAAAACGGGCTCAGATATGTCGGCGGGCACCCGATGGCAGGAATCGAAAAGAGCGGATACTTTTGGTCAAAACCGGATATGTTCGACGGCGCATCAATGGTACTCTGCCCGACTGAAAGCTCTGATGACGGCGCAGTAGAGCTGCTCTCCCGACTCTGGCTCTCAGTCGGATTCGGCAAAATACGCATAAGCGACCCGGATGAACACGACGCGGTCATATCCTACACCTCACAGCTTGCTCACCTTGTTTCAAGCGCATACATCAAAAGTCCGACTGCGGCCCACCATGCCGGTCTTGCCGGCGGCAGTTTTAAGGATATGACGAGAGTCGCCATGCTCGATGAAAAAATGTGGACTGAGCTATTCTTTGAAAACCGCGACAATCTGCTTAACGAAACCGACGGGCTTATCGAACGTCTGACCGCATACCGAGACGCGCTGGCAAAAGGCGACAGGCAAACAATGTGCGCTCTTTTGCGCGACGGCAGACTGACAAAGCAACGCTGCGACGCAGCCGAGGAGGAATTACACAATGACGGAAAATAAAGTGACACGGATAAATGTCAGGGCGTCACGGCAGTATGACATTCTCATCGGGCGCGGACTGCTAGGCAGTGCCGGCAAGCTGATTTCGGAAATTCATGCCCCGTGCAAAGCGCTGATAGTCAGCGATGACACGGTCTTCGGACTGTACGGCAAAACCGTGCAGACCTCGCTCGAAAACAGCGGCTTTTCCTGCGAATGCTTTGTATTTCCCCACGGCGAGGCCTCGAAAAATCCGCAAAATCTCATACAAATCGTTTCTCTCGCGGCAAAGCTGCATATGACCAGAAGCGATATTTTCGTAGCTCTCGGCGGCGGTGTTACCGGCGATCTTTGCGGATTTGCCGCCGCAACATACATGCGCGGCGTCGAATTCATAGGAATACCGACCACCGTACTCGCAGCCGTCGATTCATCGGTAGGCGGCAAAACCGCCGTTGATCTGCCCGAGGGAAAAAACCTGATGGGAGCGTTTCATCAGCCGTCCCGTGTTATTTGCGACACCGAGTGCTTCAAAACGCTCGACAGTCACACATTTGCAGACGGTCTGGCCGAGGCGGCAAAATACGGCGTCATCCGTTCCGAGTCGCTCTTCCGGCGATTTTCCGGCGATATTTCCGGAGAAACCGACAATATAATCGCAGAATGTGTTACAATAAAGAAAGACATAGTGGAAGCGGATGAATTTGATCACGGCGAGCGCGCGCTTCTTAATTTCGGACATACCGTCGGTCATGCCGTTGAAAAGCTGTCGGAATTCAAAATCACACACGGTCACGCAGTGGCGATCGGCATGGCGGTGATAGCAAAATGCGCCGAGGCTTACGGGCTCTGCGAGAACGGCACCGCAAAGCGCATTGTCGAAGTGCTTACCAAGCTCGGTCTGCCTACCGAGACTGAGCTGTCGGCAAGAGAGATTGCCTCTGCCGCGCTGAATGACAAAAAAGCGAGCGGAAAAACGCTTTCTCTTGTCCTGCCGGAAAAAATCGGCCAGGCGTACGTGCACGACATACCTCTTAACGAACTGGAATCATTTCTGTCGGCTAAGTAAGCCTGTACCGCAAACGATTTCACGCATTTCAGCGAAAGGAAAAATAACATGTCACAGCTAAACGGAAAAAAGCTCAAGCTCACGGTATTCGGGCAGTCTCATTCAAAAGCTATAGGAGCGGTAATTGAGGGACTTCCTGCCGGAATCAAGCTTGATACCGATGCTATACAGGCGTTTTTAGACCGCCGCCGTCCCGGCAAAAACAAGCTGTCAACGGCGCGCAATGAAATAGATATGCCTATAATTCTGTCGGGAATTACGGACGGTGTGACCTGCGGCGCCCCGCTTGCCGTCATGTTTGAAAACTCTGACACACGAAGTGCGGATTACGCCGAACTTAAGCGCTTTCCGAGACCGTCCCACGCCGACTACCCCGCCTTTGTCAAACACAACGGCAACAATGATATACGCGGCGGCGGGCAATTCTCCGGCCGTCTGACAGCTCCCATAGTCTTCGCCGGCGCGATATGCGACGGCATTCTGCGGCAAAGGGGAATTACGGTGGGCGCCCATGTCGCCTCAATCGGAGGCGCAAGCGACAGCCGCTTCGACGCAGTCAGCCTTTCCGGCGCGCAGCTGGAAGAACTGCGGCACAAGGAAATCCCTGTTATAAATGACGGCGCCGCAGAAAGAATAAAACTTGAAATAATGTCTGCGAGAAATGATTTGGACTCTGTCGGAGGCGCCATTGAAGCGGCTGTTCTCGGCTTGCCTGCCGGCATAGGAGGCGAGCTGTTTGACGGCGTTGAAAGCAGTCTTTCCGCCGCCCTTTTCGGAATACCCGCGGTCAAAGCGGTCGAATTCGGGCTGGGCACCGAATTTGCAAAAATGCGCGGCTCCGCCTCCAACGACCCTTACCGTATGCAAAACGGAGAGGTAATCACTTCCACTAACAACATGGGCGGAATAAGCGGCGGAATCACCAACGGAATGCCGCTTATTTTCAAGGTTACGGTAAAACCGACACCGTCTATCGCCCGGGCACAGCAAACGGTAGATTTGAAGAATCGCTGCGACGCCGAGCTTGAAATAAAAGGACGGCACGATCCCTGCATTTGTATCAGAGCCGTGCCGGTGGTAGAAGCGGTAACCGCATTTACCGTACTCGATATGCTTTATAATGAGAAAGGATAAAAACATGAAGGAAATTGACAAATACAGAAGTGAGATCGACGCAATAGACAACAATATCCGCGATTTATTTGAAAAAAGAATAGCTATTACCACGGAAATCGCCGAATATAAAAAGAAAAACAAGCTTCCGGTGCTTAACAGTATGCGCGAGCGCGAAATAATCGCGAGAGTCACCAAAAATCAGCCCGATATGCTTGCTTCTTTGACCAAGACGCTGTTTAACACGATTTTTGATCTTTCAAAGGCTAATCAGACGGCTATTCTGGGTGAGAACAGCGAAACCTCCGCTGAAATACGCCGCGCTATTGCCGAAACGCCCACGCTAATGCCGAAAAGCGCGGTCGTCGCCTGCCAGGGCACCGAGGGGTCCAATTCGCAGCATGCCTGTGAAAAGTGCTTTGACCGCCCCGACATACTTTATTTCAACAGCTTTGACGGCGTCTTCAATGCAGTCGAAAACGGCCTCTGCAAATACGGTATCCTGCCGATAGAAAATTCTCTTCACGGCTCGGTAAGAAGCGTTTACGATGCAATGATAACCCATAAATTTCACATCGTCCGCTCGGTCAAACTGAAAATCAACCACTTTCTTGTTGCAAAGGGCGGCGTAAAGCTCGAGGACATACGCGAAATTTACTCACACGAGCAGGCGCTTTCGCAGTGCTCCAAATTCCTGTCATCACTCAAAAATGTTAAGCTCGTTGAATGTAAGAACACCGCTATCGCCGCAAAAATGGTTTCGGAGTCCGACAGATGCGACATTGCAGCCATAAGCTCGGTGGAATGCGCGGAGCTGTACGACCTCGCCGTGTTAAAGAAGGATATCCAGAGCAACGATAATAACTATACCCGCTTCATTTGCATAAGCAAGGACCTCGAAATATATCCCGGCGCGAACAAAATCAGTCTTATGCTTACCATTCCGCATAAGCCCGGCTCGCTTTATGAGCTGATGTCGCAATTCTCCGCTCTCGGCGTAAATCTGACCAAGCTCGAAAGCCGTCCTATCCAAGGCAGGGATTTCGAATTCATGTTCTATTTCGAGATGGATGCCAGCGTATGCTCTGATGAGATTATTTCTCTCATTTCGCACCTCGAGTGTACGCTCGACAGCTTCTCATTCCTCGGCAACTATTCCGAAATATAAACAAAGGCGGTCTTGTCCAATGAAATACGGAGTTATCGGGAAAACGCTCAAGCACAGCTATTCTCCGCAGATACATAAGCTTTTCGGAAATTCCGAATACGGACTTATCGAGCTTGACGAGAATGCTCTTGGCGAGTTTTTCCGCAAGCGTGAATTTGCAGGCGTCAATGTCACGGTGCCGTACAAGCAGACCGTGATGCAATACCTTGACTCTATCGATCCTGCGGCACAGGCTATCGGCTGTGTCAACACGGTGGTAAACCGAAACGGACATCTCACCGGATACAACACCGATATCGATGGGTTAACGGCGCTTATCGCTCACGCCGGACTTGAGGTATGCGGCAAAAATGTCCTTGTTTTGGGCTCCGGCGGCACTTCAAAAACGGCCGTTGCTGCTCTGACAAGACTCAAAGCGGCAAATATCGCCGTCATTTCTCGATCCGGGGAAGACAATTATGAAAACATTTATTCAAAGCACTCCGACGCAGAGATAATCATCAATACTACCCCGCTGGGAATGTATCCCAACACCGACACCTTTGCTGTTGAACCGTCCGGATTTCACAAGCTTGAGGGGCTAATAGATGTGGTTTACAATCCGCACAGAACCGAGCTTGTTCTGCGTTCGCTTGAAAGCGGAATTCGCTCCGAGGGCGGTTTATATATGCTTGTATCACAGGCAAGAAAGGCACACGAATTGTTTTTTGACTGCGAACTGCCGGAGGACGCTGTTGACAGGACCGTAAAGACGCTTGAAAACGAAATGCAAAACATTGTCCTTATAGGTATGCCCGGCAGCGGAAAGAGTACAGTCGGCAAGCTGATAGCAGATAAGCTGTCACGCAGCTTTTACGACACCGACGCCGAAATCGAAAATCAGGAAGGCATCAGCATCAGCGAGATTTTCGCACAGCACGGAGAGCAGTATTTCAGAGATCTGGAAACGCGCACCGTCAAGGAGCTGTCTAAGCTTTCCGGGGCTGTTATAGCCTGTGGGGGCGGAACGCCCATGCGGCCGGAAAACCGCCGTGCCGTAAGCAGAAACAGCCGTACGGTGTATCTGAAAAGAGACATAAGCGAGCTCGAAACCGTCGGGCGTCCGCTCTCCTCCTCGCAAAACGCGCTCAAGGAGATATTTATCAAACGGGAACCGGTCTATAAAGCGATGTGCAACTATGCTGTGAACGTTTCGGACGACCCCGATGTTACGGCAGAGCGGGTGATGTCCGCAATAAACGAAGAGAAGAATTCTGACAAATGAAAATTCTTGTAATCAACGGCCCGAATATAAACTTTGTCGGTATTCGGGAGAAAAATATTTACGGTGCTGAAAGCTACGCCGATATATGCGAGAGACTGCAAAAGAAAGCCGCTGAAACAGGCGTGGAAACAGAACTTTTTCAGTCGAATCACGAGGGCGACATAGTCGATAAAATCCAGGCGGCTTACGGAAATACCGACGGAATCATCATAAATCCCGCCGCTTATACCCACACCAGCATTGCCATTCTCGACGCTCTCAAGGCGGTGTCCATTCCTGCGGTCGAGGTGCATATTTCCGATGTGTCAAAGCGCGAGGACTTCCGTCAGATTTCCTACGCCGGTATGGCGTGCGAGAAGTCGTTTATCGGCTACGGCATACGCGGATACGAGCTGGCTTTTGATTACTTGGTCAATCGGCTCGGCAAATAATCAAAATGCCTCTTTTTCCGAATCACTGTATCAAAAACCGAGTTGCCGAGACATGTGTTTATTTTATTCAGGCATAGAAAACTCCTGCAATCTTGACGATTGCAGGAGTTTTGTTTTGCATTATTTCTTACCGGTCATTTCTGCGACTTTGGCAATGTCTCGGTCTGTCAGTCGGTACTGCGTCCAACCGTCGAGCGGTTTTGCTCCCAGCGAGAGATAAAAATCAATGCTCGGCTGGTTCCAATCGAGACATGACCACTCAAGACGGGCGCAGCCGCGCTCTTTCGCTATTGCGGCGACCTTGGATATCAGCGCCTTTCCGCAGCCCTTTCCCCGTGCCGACGGCGTTACATACAAGTCCTCGAGATATATCCCGCAGCGTGCGAGAAATGTGGAAAAGCTGCCGAAAAACAGCGCATACCCGACCGCTCTTCCGTCCAAATAACAGACAAGAGCCTCCGCCCCTCGCCGCTCAAAAAGGTTTTCGCGCAAAACAGCGGCAGTAGCATTTACATCTTTCTCCATGTGTTCATATTCCGCAAGCTCACGGATAAACGAAAAG
>JAQXGK010000008.1 GCA_029006345.1 Bacillota bacterium | reverse complement strand
CTTTACTGGAATTCCGTGCCATGTTTTGTCAGTGATATTCGCCGACAAAATCAGATATATAAAAAGGTGAGCTGTTAGCGGTTCGGTGTACCAACCCCACTTTAATATATTCCGGTCTATCTTTATGAACGTGCTTTTTTCGGCCATTTTTTCGTCCTTATCTTTTTAATATTGTATCTATAGTCCCGATGTCTGAGTCATAGTCAAAACCGTCCGGATCGAGCGTGATTACAAAGCAATCCTTGTCTATTGACTCTCCGGACATAAGCTCACTTAATGTAAGACATGCCGAGATTTTAATTTCACTATTTGCCGGAGCTTCGCCCAATAGGCTCATCAGTTCATATACTTTCATTGGTTGTCCTTTCTCCTTTCAAATAATGCCCTAAGGCTGCCGATTATTCGGCAGCCGTTTTATCTCTTACCGGCTCCTTTTCCTCTGCTTCTATTTTTTCAAGCATTTCAAAGATACTGCCCGTATCTACTGCTGATAGACTCTACCCATTCTTTGTCGAGTCTATCTGGGTAGGTACTCCAAGCACTCTTGCCGCTGTTCCACCAATATCCGCGGCTTTTGAGCGCAACTATAAGCTGCCGTTTCGGGCGCATAAGGAATTTGATATAAATGCGGTCGCCCTCCTTAAATGCCGTGAGGTTTTCGTCCTCGAAAAACACCTCTTTTTTTACCTCTACGAGTTTGCCCTCTTTTGCGTAGTTGTAGAGTTTGACGATATTACTGTTTTTTCTCCACTTGTATGTCGGGTAGAGTTCCTCGTAATATTTGATAAATGCCTTTTGGTCGTATATTGCGAGTTCGGCGAGGTGGGAGGTCGGGTCGCACGGGTTGTCCGGTTTTTTGCAAAACTCCACCAACTCAATAAGATATTTTGCCTTGTCGTTTTTTTGTTGCCCCTGTTTTATCTGTGCCTCCAAATCCTTAAACCACTCCACCAATTCTGACGATAGCCTCAATATTTGGTCGCTATGGTCAAGCTTGCGCGAGTTATACTTTGCAGGACCCGCAACCATTACGCTGACATGCTGTGCTTCCTGCCTTAATATTTCCGTCCACTTGTCGTAGAGTTTGTCGAGCAGCTTTTGTTTCTTCTCGTCCGAGATAGGCCACCCTAAAATCTTTTCGGCATACCCCGTGTATTCGCTCCTTGACAAATCTCCGCGTTTTCCTCCGAAACTGACCGAGTTTGCTCTATGTATCAAATCCTCGTTCAGCGTTTTTATTTTTGCCATAATGTCCTCCTATTCTTGCGCGGTGCGGTAGTCTTCCCACGCCATTGTTATGACCGTCGAGGTTTCCCTCAAGCGGCTTATGATTGCGACGATTTTGGTGTCGTCGTATTCGGTTGCACTGACTGTAAATCGTGTATCGTATCAAGTTTTTGCTGGTTCATAGATTTCAGCCTCGCAACTTCTGCCTGTTGGCGTTTGACGAGGTCAAGTACAAGGTCAGTATTATAATTCTTGTTCCCTCTATGTACACACAGTTCCAGCCTCTTTACAATCTCATCATCTGTTAGTTTCTTAGCGGTCATTCTGTATCACACCCTATTGTTTTTTTACCTCTTGCAATTCATGCAATACTGATACGCTTCTATCTGTCCTTTTAGAAATTGATTTTCATCCCTTAAAATTTGAATTTTATCTTCTGCCGTTCTCAACTTTTCTCTGATAGCCATTAACTCTGTTTCCATACGATCAAGTTCAACTTGATAATCTACTCTCACATTTTCGTTATCTGTCATGTTTATTATCCGTCCTTTCTTTCAGCCGCCGTATGACCTCTCCGCCGTAGGCGTTCTCGGTAAGCTCAATAAACTCCGTTACCGTCATGCTGCCATGCTCTATGTCAATGCCTTTGTCCTTTGCAAACTGCCGCCGACCCAGCTCGCACGACCCTGTCAGCCTGTGATGCCACTCATACAGGTCGGTGTTTGGATATGCTTTATCCTCGCTGTGCGCTGCGAGAAAAGCGTCTATGCGCTCATCCTCGCTCATGTCCTCAAACAGCTTTTCCCGCAAATCCTGCATAGCCTGTTCGAGCGTTTCTCCGTGGGCAAATTTATCGTCCTGCTTTGCGATAAAGCATGGCTTCAGGGTCAAATCATCAGCGAGAATATATCCTTTTGCGACATTGCCGCGTATTACTGATATGATAGTCGGCACATCGTCTATCATATAGACATCAGTACCGTTATATGTTTTTATTCCGTGGCCGTAGCCGTCGCCGTTGCCGTAGCCGGAGCCGTGGCCGGAGCCGGAGCCGTGGCCGTAGCCGTAGCCGTAGCCGTAGCCGTCGACGAAGCCGGAGCCGTTGCCGTAGCCGGAGCCGTCGCCGTAGCCTTCGCCGTAGCCGGAGCCGGAACCGTCGCCGTAGCCTTCGCCGTAGCCGGAGCCGGAACCGTAGCCGTCGAAGACTGATAAAAACTCTCTCAGGCTCTCCATTCCGGCACTCCCTCTATGCTGTCAACAGCCTTTGCAGAGCAAGGTATAATCTCAATTACACCGAGTATTGTCATTTCGGGTACTGTGACGGTAAACTTACAGTTCTTGGGCTTTTTGGTGCCGTTGGTTGCCAGCTCCGACAGGCTCGCCGCGCCGTCCCAATACCACAGGCGCCGTACATTTGTCATTGTTACCTCGCTGCCGTTTCTCTCCTTGATTTCGCCGTAAAATACTCCGGCTCTGTCAGCTCTTACGATTACTTTTGTTTCTTTTGTTTCTTTCATTTTATTTTCCTCTCTTTGTATTTACTTTTCATCAAAAAGACAATCTTTCGCTTTTACATTTCTTTTATTATCGATCGGCCCATTATCCCTCCCACAGCCCCGGATATAACCTTTTCACTTGCTCAAAGGTTGCCGGTATATCGGCAAACTCATCGCCGTCAATCCCGGCAAGTATAACCGTGCCCACAAAATCGGCTCCGCAGATGTTACAGCACCACGGAAGACGCTGTATTCTGCCTTCCTCGTTGCAGATTATCACGCGGTCAGAGGCCAATGTAACCGTTTCGATGTATCCGCCTACGGTCTTTTGCAGATTATTGAGTGTGTTTGATATGTTCACATGCCGCGGCTTTTTGCCGGGCTCTTTAATTATTACGCTGATTTTCTTGCTCATTTTCCTTCTCCTTTTGCAGTTGTGACGTCCTGTGCGCGTACTACCGTCACAGACCGCCCGCTCTTTCAAATGTCTTTTCTAATTCAGTCTATCTCTCCGCTTTGTAAGCTCACGGTAATTATGCCAATAACGGTAAAAAGATGATAGCATTGCAGTAGCTGTATTGCGTTTATCTTTAACAAATTCGACGTCAAAGTTATATCTATTACCGCGCCGCCAAGTATCTAATGTTTCGTAGCAGGGGAGTCCTATATCTTGCTTCTTGCGCGTGTCGCTCGCAAGCATTACAAAATCAGATAGCTTATAGTTTTTCAATTCTTCCCAATCAGAGCAGTCTTCGATTATCAATGTACATTGCCGAGCTAAGCACGATATGGCTTGCATTTCTTTTTCAATGCGCTTTCTGTCATCGATAATGTTACTGTAAACCTCGTCAACATTAGCCTTGCGTTCAACAACGCATGTTTGCCGGAAATCGAGACTGCATATCCTGTTGGAAAATGTAAAGCTATAGTCGCCGTAATCAAGCTTTTGAGTTTTATGCTTTATTCCAAGCTTGTCAAGCGCGGAAATAATATGGCTATTTTTTTGCTCTCGGGTGTCGCAAATAACTACGACACCCTTTGCAAATTTTTCTCTATCTGTCATTGTCAGAACGGAAGATCGTCATCTGAAATGTCAGTATCGGAAGACACGGCAAATGGATTTGCGGCAGCAGATGATTCTTTGAGCATTTTGGGCTTAGGTATAGTAAACTCGCCGGAACGTATTTTGGCTGCGTCCTTGAAACTGTGGCAAGCTGTATACATTCCTCGGCTGCCATTATACTCATATTCCTTTTCAAAGAATATGGCGCCGACTCGCTTTTTGATAAGCTTCTTTTCGTCCCAGTCCCATTTGAATCCGGGATTAGACAACTCAATAGCCTCAATATCGCGCTTAAACTTTCGTTTTGTCCATTCATCCAGGTCGGTGCCGTCATCCTTCGGCACGTTGATTCTGTATGTACCCTTATACTTGCGATCTTCTTTAGGGACGCTTGAACTGTTGTACTGGTTTGTGAAGAAATACTTATAATCTCCTTCAAAAATATCAAATTTAATTTCAAGTATTTCTCCCCATGTGTATTCTTGGATATTTGCATCGAGTATCATAATCTCATATCCGCCCACAGGGAGCTTAGTATTTTCGCTTGCTGCTTGTACCTTGTCATAATTCGCGAATGCTTTCATGTTAAATTCTCCTCGTTATTATTAATTGTTTTGAATTTCTCGGTGTAGCCTGATTGGCATTGATATTTGGCTTGGCTGATTTTTTAAGTGGCGCCAAGTCCCAGTAATCGCGTATCGCCGTATCGACTGCTTTAAGGTCGTTGGGAATGGTACGGTCAAACATATCCATCGGCGATTTTGCTGTTGAAAATCCGTCAGACTGTGTTTCAAATATATAGTTGGTGCCGTCTGTTTTAGCCAATAGAACTATGCTGAATAGCCCCTCAACTGTCAGCTGATTGTCAAGCATTTTTCCGCTTGTTTTGGCTTTTATTTTGCCGTTTTCTGTCGTTTCGGTGTGGTGCAGAAAATACACAATGCAGTCCGGAGGGGTTCGTTCTATTACATAGGATATAAGTGACTTGAAGTTGACGGCGATATCGGTGAATTTCCCATAACCGGTTTCTTTGGCTTTGTCAAATATCTCAAAAGCCATAAGATATTGGCTGTCATCAATCACATAGCAGTTTAACGAATTTTTTTCCAAACCGCTTATGATCGTCATATACCGTGCGCCGTCAGCTTTCGGAATCTTTTTACGGAACGGCAGCGGCTTTGATGCTACATTAAATATTCCGACCTCGTCCGGTTCGAAGTTGCGCAGACTTGTTGATTTGCCGGAGCCGGATTCGCCCAAAATCAAAACAGGTATACCCATTATTGGATCACCTCTGTATATGGCAGGGCAAATTCAACCATTCGCCTGATGACATTTTCAGCTGACAAACCGGTTTGATTTGCAATATCTTTAACTTGCATATAAGCTTCATCCGGCAGAGTTGTGCGCATGATGTGACCGTAGCGCGAACCAAGTACTTTTGCGGAATGAATAACCAGCTTAATTGACTTTTCATTTGGAACTACATATGTTTCTTTTTCTAAGTTTTTCATTTTTTGTTCTCCTTGTTTATAAGTTAAATTTTTGTTATTTTATGTAGATGTTTTTTCTTTCTATCAATTCGGCAGCACCGAAAGACTCTCCTCTCTTGATTGCATCTTTGATAGCTGTCTTGTTGGCAGTAGGTTCGCTGTATTTAAGCAAATCGTCCCTGTCGTTGTCCTGCGCCCATTTTATAAAATCATCACTTACATTGACCGATGATGATTTTCTAAAGCCTATCTTTACACGAGCGGTTTCTAACTTGTCTTTGCCGATTGCGTCGAAGCAGTCGGACAGATAAGTATTAAGCCGGTCAACTTTGGCGTCGATGGACTTTTTTCGTTCGGCGAGGGCTTTCTGCTCTTTGGCTATGTCATCAGATAAATTTCTAAGGTCTTTGACAAAACAAGCTATGTTCTCAGCCTTGTCTTCAAAGCAGTCGTCAATATCGTCGAGAGCTTCGGCGCCGATGACTTCGCCCGTATCTTCATCTATCTGAATATTGTTTAGAGCATGAAGGTATTTTTCTTTGATTACATAAAGGGCTTCGCTCATATTCTCCACCTTTCTGCGGCTTTTTTGATTGCTTCTTCATATTCCTTCGAGGTTAGTGCCGTTTGTTCTATTATTCGTTTTTCTGCTTCATATTGTTTTAGTCGTTCTTCATACTTAATCTGTTTCATTTTTCTTTCTCTCCCTTCGGTTTTTTCTTGGCCTCGAATATGACTATCCTCGCTGTCCACGCATACAGACAAGCAAACAAAAGCTGACCGATCCCGAGAAGCATTGATGCGCCGACATCAGCGCCCTTGAACACAAGCAGCGCCGAGCTAATCGGGGAGGAGAAGACAAGCATACCGAATATAACATTGCTCATAATGGCGCGCAGTCCCTTTTCATACTTAGCCAACATTGTATTCGCCCTCCTCTTCGTCTGATATACATTTGCCCGACAGACGAGCGTACTCATATTCTTTCTTGGCGCCGGCCGAACACTTCCAGCCACTTAGCATATATACGGCGTCACAGGCGTCTATCATCGCGAAAGTGATACCAAGATACTGATCCTGGCTTATGCTTTCATTCTGCGGTAATTCTGCCGGGTTAAACACCACGTGGCCCTGAGCCTCTAATAAATCCTCGGCTTCCGCGAAGTCGTCGCGGTATGTGTCCGGCCTCGAGCTAATCGGGCCCGCGATAAATACTTTCATTTTTTTCTTTCTCCTTTACTTTAGTTGTGGCGCGTCATCCAGCTCGCGAGTGCGGTCTTGACTACCCTCCGCGCTCTGCCGGCATAGGTCAGCGGGAAATTCTTGTCGGCGGCAAGCGAGCGGCAGTCAATGCCGAGCCAATCGGCTACGTCTTTTATGCCAACCGTCATAGGCTCCTCGCCGAAGCGGTCATACACCGCCTGAAGGTTGATGTGATACAGTTCTCTGTCCATTGTGACTCCTTTCTATATTGATTTATGGCTTGTGGGGGTTAAATACACTTTAAGTTGACTGATTGGGCAAAAAAATATCATCGATAGACGCTTTATACAAACGGCAAAGGCGTTGCATTACAGAGAGGGTTGGAGCAGTTCTGCCTTTTTCCCAACTAATAATAGTTGATTTATCAACGCCTATTGCTTTTGCTACATCATTCTGTGTTAGGTTTGCATTTACTCTTGCAGCCTTAAGTGATACAATCATTATTGCCACCTCCTTGTCTATATCATAATACACTAAAAGTGGATTGTCAATACCTAAAGAGTATTTTTTTCAAAAAAATATTGACATATTTCAACCTGTAGTGTATCATACAGATAAAAGGATGGTATTGACATGAGCACAGATAACGAGACTCGAATGATATTTTCTAACAATATTAAAAGGTATGCAGCAGAGAGGCATCTGCAACAGACCGATATAGCCAACATATGCAAAGTTTCTACATCTGCGGTTAATTCTTGGTTCCTTGGACAGAAAATCCCGAGAATGGATAAGATAAAAATGCTCGCAGATTTTTTTGGAATATCGGTGTCAGACCTTGTAGAAAAAAGGTTAGATCCAAAAGAAGCTATTAAACAACACCTCCCGCCTAATTGTTTTCCTATTACAAGAAAAAAATATCCTTTGCTCGGAAAGATAGCGTGCGGCAAACCGATATTTGCAGAAGAAGACCGGGAGAGCTATATAATGTCCGGTATGGATATAGATGCTGATTTTTGCTTGCAGGCTTCAGGAGACAGTATGATAGGCGCACGAATCATGGACGGCGACATAGTATTCATTCGCAGTCAACCGATGGTCGATAACGGTGAGATAGCGGCGGTCATAATCGATGACGAGGCTACGCTCAAACGCGTTTACTACACGCCGGGTGAAAAGATAATATTGATGTCAGAGAATCCTAAATACCCCCCGCTCGTCTATATCGGCGAGGAACTCGACACAATACATATATTAGGAAAAGCTGTTGCTTTTCAGAGCGACGTAAAATAAATTACTGCCGCTTGAAGCGGTGGAAAGGAGTGAAAATATGTCTGATTGGACAGCAGTAGCAGGGGAGATATCAAGGGTGTTAACAAAATACTATACCACGGCGGGTATAATTGTCGGAGCTGTCGCCCTTGTAGTATTGTATGTTTTCTATCGCAAGCTGAAAAGCATTGACGACAGGCTATATATGCTATGGAAACTGAAGCTTGACGAGAAATACCCGGACGAGGATGACAATACGGAGGAAGACTGATTTTTTAATTTTATAATAAAAAAACGCCCCGCTCGTTAAAGCGGGACGCGCTACAGAATTATTTGGTTTTGCTCGCTTCGATATCTGCTCTGATGAGCCGCTTAATATATCCGGCTTTATTGGGCACGCTTTCAAGCTTGTCAATTATATCTTGCTCTGTGGTAGTGAAGCATGGCAAAGAATACTGCTTCTTGTACTTCTTCGCATAACGGTCTTGCGGCGTCATTTTTCTTTCCGACACATCGACAACCTCCTTGTCTTTATCACACAATCTGCCAGCACAACTACGGCATTGGCAGCGACTGCTATTCTGGCGAAGATATTCCAGGATGACGCGCACCCGATAATAAACAAAGCAATCAATGACAAGAACCAAAAATTATTTTTCACTTGTATTACTCCTTTCATTGTGTTATGATAATTGTACCCCCTAAGGGGAGGGGCTTTCGCCCCTCGGCTCACCACCATTTGATTGCGGTTATCAAAGCGGCTATCGCAACGAGTGCTTTGATGATTAACTCAACAATCTCAAATGTGGTGGGCTTTTTATTTCGTTTTCTATTGCCCATTGGTATCACCCCCTCTCTGTGACTATATTATACCATAGTTATATAACTATGTCAATACATTTTGAAAAAAAATTTTATCAAAAAGGTTGATTTTTGACGGTATTAGCAAAGAGTACAGTGAGACAGAAAAATTTTTGTGAATTATTTCAGTGGAAAATATTACTTATAAGTAATATAATGAATTAGGATTATGAGTATAGATAATAATATAAAAAATAATCTGCGCGCTTGTTTTGACGAGTTTTATATATGCAATGAAGATTTTGTAAATGAACTGATAGGCTTTATAGAAATACACGGAATAGCAAACAAGGCATTTACCATGTTGCGTACACGTTTGAAGATAATCAAGGATACAAATATTGCAATACGTTGTAATTGGTTTGAACAGTTGAAAAATTGCGATAACATGTATTCTTTGCATTTGGGTATTTATCCGACCAACCTAAGGATTTTGATGTCAAAAACGAGAACAAAACGAGGAACAAGCGCATTAGTTCTGCACTGCTTTTATGAGCGCGACGGAAAAAGTAATACAAACTACACTCCCGCTATAGCAAAAGCGGTTCAGCGCAGGCAAGAATACGAGGAGGGAAAATGGCAATGAACAAAGCAACAGAAAAACTGTACGATTATATGTCAACCGTGTTGACGAAAGCAGATGTTTATGCCAGCGACGCTATTGCTGAGGTGTCCGGCAGGATAATAATGGAACGTAACAAGAGAGGATTGTCTCAAAAACAGTTTGCTGAATTCATGGGAGTATCTCAGGGTATGATATCGAAGTGGGAAAGCGGCGAGTATAATTTTACGGTTGAATCTATAGCAAAGATTTCGGAAAAGCTTAGTTGCTCTCTCAAACTCGAACTAATTCCGGAAAATGCTTATTTTGAAAACAGCAACATTGACAAATGGGATATAAACCCCCATTTGAACTACATACTATCGGAATTTCCGGCGGCGTAAGGAGAAGAAATGGAAAAATCATATCAATCACCGTTTCAGTTTATCGGATCATCCGTAAAGTCGTTAAGAATCAAAAACGATTTTTTGGATTTGCCGAAGGACGGAGCGAAAGGGAGTCTTGATGTTTCCCACAAAGTTGTTTCTGTTAACACGAAATCGGATGATAAAGGCGGATATACATCAGGCGTGATAGAATTACACATTGTAGCGTCAAATACTGTCGACAAGAAAAAATACACAGTTGATTTGTTGATGGACGGTTGTTTTGCCGTATTTGAGCAAATGGAAGTTAACGACTTCAGAAAAATGCTGGTTGTGAATGGTGTCACAGCGTTGTATTCTATAGCGCGCGGTTTTATTATCAGCGTCAGTTCGCAGACATTAATGAGTGGCAACGTGACTCTCCCGATGTTTAATGTCTCAGCGTATAGCAAGGACATGTCCGACGAAAATACTGAAACCGGCAACGGTCAACAATAACTAAAAAAAACCGCCCGAAGGTGCGAACTTCGAGCGGCAAACGAACAACTCCCCCACAAACCAAAAAGCGGCAGAAGTGTTTGTAACTATTGTATCACCTCTGCCGAAAAAAATCAAGAGGTGATAAATCCATGACAAGACGCAAGGACGGGTTATGGCAGGAATCGATTGCCGTAACCGTGAATGGCCGAAAGAAGAGAGTTTACTTCTACGGCAAGACCAAAGCCGAGGTACTGCGTAAGATTGCGGCGCATAATGATAGAGCGGCATACGGCGAAAGCTTCAGCGCCGTGTCGGATGAATGGTGGGAAGAACACGAGCCGACATTGTCTCCTACAACGGTGTCGTCGTACAAGCGTGGCAAGGCTAGGGTTGATGAGTATTTCGGAAAAACCAATATCTCGCAAATCACACCGCTTGACGTTTCCAGATACATGAACAGCATTATCATTCGATATAAAATGGCGAAGCGTACGGCGGCAAATCATTTGATTGTTGTAAATCAGATATTCAAGTACGCCGTTCAAAATGGATACTGTGAATCAAACCCGGCTCGCGATATCAGCATTCCCAAAAACCTGAAAAGGGAAGCACGAAAGATGCCGAGCAGGGAAGAGATCGCTAAAATAAAAGACTCGATTGATTGCACATTCGGGCTGTTTGCCTATTTCACCCTGTACACAGGTCTACGCAAAGGCGAGTGTCTTGCACTGCTCTGGGAGGACATAGATTTCGCGTCAAAAACTATACGGGTAAACAAGTCACTGTACTTTGATCATAACCGTCCAAAAGTCAAACTGCCAAAGACATTAAACGGTATTAGGACTATTCCTCTGCCGGAGAGACTTGAAAGGGTACTTAAACCTTCGACAGGTGCTATTTTTAATTTACACGGTAACTATTTAACGGATAAGCAGTTCAAGACGTTGTATGGTAAATACAGAGCCGAGAGCGGTGTCACGTCCACAGCGCATCAACTCAGACACGCATACGCCACTATGCTTTACGAGAACGACGTGCCCCTTAAAGACGCGCAGCGCATTTTAGGGCATGCGCAGTCGGGCACCACCCTTGATGTTTATACCGAAATTGGACGGAGCAGGGAAGCTCTAATAAACGATAGCCTTAGACATATTGACATATCCTGATGTAAATAGAGTGTAAAAACCTTGAAAACAGTTGCGGCGCAACACTTGCCCGAGTGTTCGACTCCCCTCGCCTCCACCAAACGGTACTCAGACGAACACCTACTTCTTTAGCGGCGGCTTTGCCGTGAAGGTGATGCTCTGATACGAATCAAAAAACCGCCATCTTAGATTAAGCTCTTAGGTAGCGGTTTTTGCTTTATTGAGTTCATGTCATTATAATTACTATACTTATACTGAGTGCAAGGGGATTTGGACTTGTCTTTTTTCATAACATGCGAGAGCAGACAAAATCAGGATACGGCGGCTGCTTTTTGATAGAATGTAACGGCAGAAAGGGAGTGAACAGATGAACTGGATACAGGGCGTCCAACGAGCGATTAACTATGTGGAAGCGAATATAACGGAAGAACTTGATTTTGAAGAAGTGGCAAAGCAGGCCTACTCATCATATTTTCATTTTCAGAGAGTATTCGGCATTCTATGCGGTTTTTCGCTGGGAGATTACATCCGTATGCGCAGACTGTCTCTTGCGGGAGAGGAACTGTCAAAGGGGAACGCAAAAATCATTGAGATTGCGATGAAATACGGATACGATACGCCGGAGAGCTTTTCCCGCGCCTTTGCCCGATTCCACGGAATTGCGCCGAGTGAAGCAAAACACGGCGGCAAAGTCAGACTCTTTACTCCTTTGGCTGTAAAACTAACCTTAACAGGAGGCAGCAAAATGGATTACAGAATCGAAAAGAGAGAGGCATTTCAGGTGGTTTGTAAACGCAAAAGGGTCGGCAAACCGCAGTCAGCAAATGCTACGGCGGACATTACCGCAATGTGGCAGGAGTACGGCGCAGACGGGACGATGGGCAGACTTATTGCCTGTATGCCGGAAAACCCGGTTATGAAGGGCTTGCTCGGCATCTGTTTTTCTTCCGAACTTGACGCTAAGCAGTTTCCGTACGGTATCGGGGTGGAGTACGACGGCAGAAAGGTTGACGATGATTTGGAGATCGTGACCATTCCGGCGAATACCTATGCTGTGTTCACAAGCAAGGGGAAAATGCCTGACGCTTTTGTTGAAACCTATCACAGAGTTGTAACGGAGTTCTTCCCGCAAAGCACACAGTACGAATATGCCGAGAATGTAGAGTTTGAGGTCTATCCGTCCGAAAACACCTCCGACCCTGATTACCGGTGTGAAATCTGGATCGCAGTGAATGAGAAAACGGCGTGACGTAATCGGAAACGTTCATATCGAAAAACCATCTGCGGCAGCTTGTATAAGCTGCCGCAGATGGTTTTTGTTTGGCAGGGACGGCTGTCCCCGTTTAGCTGCGTTTGCCTTGTAATTTGAGATGTTTTATGCTATAAATAAATTGCATATATATAAAAATGTGCATAAGAAAGCCCGTATGTCAATAGGCTTTGCGGGAGACTTCCGTCGACGGACATATGTAATGTGAGGGTATAAACCGTGCAAAAACAGGACAAAAAAATCGTTCGCACCTTTGTTATTACAGCGGTGCTGATTCTCGTCGCATATATATGCCGTGTTTTGGGCAACAACGGTATTATGCCGAAGCAGGTCGGGCTTATCAGGTCGTTCATATACATATCCTTGTTTATAGCATGGGGATTGTCCATTCGAAGCCGTATCATACAAAGCCAAGCGCGCAGATATATGACGTCGATTGCCTCGCTGATGGTGTTTTGGCTGCTTGTACGGACTCTCAAATATCATTATTTTCTTTCGGAGTCTTATCCGAATATCTCAAGGTATCTGTGGTATTCGTATTATTTGGGCATGCTTTATATTCCCATGTTTGCCGTATTTGTAGCCATGTCGATAGGCAAGCCGGAGAACTATCATTTGCCGAAGAAAACTATGCTTTTCTGCATACCGACGACAATACTGTTTCTGGCGGTTATTACCAATGACCTGCATCAGCTTGTATTCACCTTTCCCGAAGCCGCTGCCGCTTGGACGGACAGTGATAACGGTTATGCCGTCGGATATTATCTTATCGTAGGTTGGCTGATAGTGTGCGCGCTGATAATGCTTTTGGTCTTTTGGCACAAGCGCAGGATAGAAAACAGCCGCCGTCTGATACTTATACCCTGTATTCCTATTGTTTTGCTGATTGCAAATATGTATATTTATAATTCCGGCGTAAAATGGTTCAGATTTGTTTTCGGGGATATTACGGTAGCGATTTGTCTTTTGTACGCCGCATGTCTGGAGCTTTGCATACGGCTGGGCTTCATACAGGCCAATACGCGCTACAGTGAACTGTTTTCAAAGGCCGCCGATATTCCGGCTCAGATCACCGACAACGATTACACGGTTAGGTACGCTTCCAAGGACGCACAGCGGATAGCTGCCCGGGAAATGAGCGCCGCCGAAAACGGGTCGGTAATGCTTACAGACGGGAAACGTCTGCATAATATGCCGATACACGGCGGTCATGTAATTTGGACCGAGGATATGTCTGAGCTGCTTAGTCTGCGGGAAAAACTGGAGAATATGCAGGAAGAACTGACGGATCGAAACGCTCTGCTTCAATATGAGTACGAGCGCGAGAAGGAGCACAAGATTGTGGAGGAGCAGAACCGCCTGTATGATTTGCTCCAGCGCAGTACGCAGACACAGATTGATAAAATCAACCGACTGGTTTCCCTGTATCAAAAATCGGCGGAACCGGAGGAGAAAAAGCGGCTGTTGTCCCGGATTTCCGTATTGGGCAGTTTTATCAAGCGCAGAAAAGATATGATCCTTTGCATTGACAGTACGCCTGCCATGCCCGAAAGCAAGCTGACCGCGGCATTTGAAGAATCTTACCGGTCGCTTTCCCTGATGAAGGTGCAGGGGAGCTATTATGTAAATGCAGGCAAAGACTATTATCCGGGAGATATACTCGCACTTGCATACGACTTTTTTGAAGATGCGGCGGAGGCCTCCCTGGATTCTCTGAGAAGCATAGATACGCGCGTAGTTTCCGTAAAAGGCAAGCTGCGTATCAGTATCCTTGCATACGGAGACGGCGATTTTTCGGCGCTTGTAAAAAAGTACCCGTCTGCAACTGTATTCAGGGAAGCTGACGGCACAGAACTCATGCTTCCGCTCGAAGGGGGTGACGCGGTATGACGCGGCTTTGCGAGCTTCCTGTTGCGGCGGTGATGTTGCTTCAGTTACTGCTTTTTTTAGCGGCACTGTGCGAAATGGTACTGATAATGCTGTATAAAATAGCACGCTCCGAGAATCTCTGTCATATTCTGCCATGTTATTTGATAACAGCGGTACTGATGATTCTGAGCTGTTTATATTGGGGGACAGGCTCCTGTGCATTGCCGGTGCTTCCGGCGGCGATTGCTGTTATTCTGGCTTATATTCATATTCCCGCCGAAGCTGTATTCTGTCTGAAGTACCGAAAGAATCACTTGACCTCTTATGCAATAAAAGAAGCTGTCGATGATCTTCCTACCGGGATGTGCTTTGCCGATGCTTCGGGCAGGATAGTTCTCTGCAACCGTCAGATGGGTCAGCTGTCCTCGGAGCTTTTGGGCAGTTATCCGCAGACGGCCGAAGAACTGGAAAACGCTCTTTTTTCACTTACCGAAGAGAGCGGTGTGACGAAAATCCCGGAGGAGCCGGTACTCTATCGGTTTTCCGACGGTACTGTATGGAGATTTCGCCGGGCGGAGCTGCCGGACGGAATAGTACAGCTTACGGCACAGAATGTAACCGCACTGCATGAAGCAAACGAGCATTTGCGTGCCGACAACGAGCGGCTGAACAAGGTTAACGAAAAGCTGCGCAGTATGTGCGACCGTTTGGCAGACCGAATCAGGGAACAGGAAATATTGGATCTGAAAATACGCATACATGACAATATGGGCGCAAGCCTGATTGCCGTTTCCGATATGATGAACCGTGAAGCGGACGGGGATGTGGACATACAGCTTTCTATCCTGCAGGACGCAGTGAGCTACCTGTCCGACGACAGGCCGGCCCCGCACGGAACCTTTGATGAGGTTCGGAAAAAAGCAGAGGCAATGAAGGTAAGCCTTGTTCTGAAGGGCAGTATTCCGCAGAATGCGGCGGCGGAGAGCCTGATTGTTGCGGCGGCAAGAGAATGTGTGACCAACTGCGTTAAGCATGCTAAAGGCGACAGGGTAACGGTGGAAATCAGCGAGCGAATGGATATTTGGCATATAACCATTACAAATAACGGCCAAGCGCCGAAAGCAAGAATTGTCGAGGGCGGAGGACTGTCCAATCTGCGCAAGAGCGTTGAAACGGCAGGCGGCGAAATGGATATATCACACAGCCCCGTGTTTGCCCTGATACTCAATTTGCCGAGAAAGGAGCAGGAGTTTTGATAGATACAATTATTGTGGACGACAACCGGTTTGTGCATAATCACTTCGGAAATATGTTCGAGAAAGACCCGCGGTTTCGCATCGCGGGCGTTTACAGAGATGCCTTTGAAGCGGAAATTGCTTGCAGGGAAAGAAAAATCGACCTTGTGCTGATGGATGTGCAGACTCTGCATAACCATTCCGGCCTTGCGGCGGGAAAGCGTATCAAAGACGCCTGCCCTCATACCAAGGTGGTTGTGGTCACTTCACTGGTGGATCCGGACATACTGTCAAAGGCTCGGCACGGCTGTGCCGACAGTCTGTGGTATAAGGATCACGGTGACGAAAGCATAATGCAGGTGATAGAAGAAACGCTCGCCGGGGGACACAGATTTCCCGAGTCCTCTCCGGCTGTGGAGATGAAGGATGCACTGTCTTCAAAGCTGAGTCCACGTCAGATAGAGATACTACGGCGCTATGTTTGCGGTATGACCTATGACGAAATCGCCGCCGAACTGAAGCTCACTAACGTGGGCGTACGCTGGAATCTGGATAAGATGGTGGAAATCTGCGGTTATAAAAACAAGCATGAGTTGCTTGCCGCAGCCATTGAAAGCAAGCTCATAGTTACCACTCTGGAAGAATAGAATACAGCGCACAGCTACCCGGTCTTGTAAAAGACCGGGTTTTTCTTATGCGGAAATACCGCATTTACCAAAATGGTATTTTTATACTGTTACTATCGGATGTGATAGTGAATTTTGCCGAGTTAATCGGTAAAATGATACCAGAGAGTAAATTGCGGCGGATTATATCGGCGCCAAACCGAAAGTCAGGTGTTAAAAATGCGGAATATTGTCGTGGATATGCAGAGCGGGCTCTACGCAAAGGCAATCCAAAGAATACTTATGCAGGAGCTGGACGATTACCAGGTGATAATATCGGAAGCCCCCGACAAAACCGTACAGCGCTGCAAAATGTTTCGGCCGTATGCGCTTTTGATGGAAGCTACCTGTTACACCCCGTGGATGCTGGAGGAGCGGCTGGCAATACGGGATGAAGTCAAGAAAAATCATCCCGACTGCAAAATAGTGGTACTTGTGGATGATAACGCAGATAAAGAACTGGCAAACAAAGTAAAGAAAGCTAAGATAAACGGCAGGATCGACGCATTTTTGTTCGGCTCTGCCACCGACAGTTATCTGGCGGCAATGATGGACAGTCTTTAATGCTCCGAAATCATAGCATAAAGCACAGTATAAGCGCGGCGTAAACATATATTTGTAAGTGTATTAAGGAGGAAATTATGAAGTACAAAAGCATGGGTATCACCGGCAGGGCAATCAGTCTACTGCTTGCGGCTGTAATGGTGATGAGTCTGTTTTCCGTCACTGCTTCGGCAGAAGGCACAATAATTATCGACAATGTTGAGATAACCGGAGTTGTTACGCCCATTGAAGGCGAAACACCCAAATATGACTGCATTTTACCGGCAGACTGCGGATATTACATTGATGAGATTTGCTGGATAGATTCGTCGTATGTAACGGTAGACGATGACGAAACATTCATTGGCGGAAAAGAATATTATTTTGTGATCTACCTTTATCCGGAGGACGGCTATTCCTTCAAGGACCGCAGCGAGCTTACTGCGACGGTCAACGGAGAAAAGGCAAGTAAAGTAGGCACCTACGCTAACGAACCGGAGTTACGCATTATCTACAAAAAAGTATATGTTTTTCATAAGGATGAACAAATCATTGACGTCAGCAGCTGGGGTGAGCTGGAAAACGCTTTCAGCGAAGCAAATTCCGGCTGTATGTCCCCGACGGCTGCAGAGAACATTACTATCAGGCTCCAAAGCGATTTGTATCTGAATGCCTACGATCTGCCCCGCAGCACCCGGTATATGGTGAGGCTGAATGTTAAGAGAAACATAACGCTTGATTTCAACGGTCACACCTTGTACGGCACTGCGAATCTGCCCCAGGACGAGAACAGCGAGCTTGAAAGCTTCCTTGAATTCAAGGTACATCCCAATTATTATATCAAGGACATGCAAACCGTCCTGAAATTCAAGGATTCGGCAGGCGGCGGCGGAGTTGATTTTGACATCAGCCAATGGAAGGACAGCCAGCTTGCCGCGCTCCATGTAGATTATGTCAATACATATTGGATAGAGGCTTACCGGGACGGCAAAATGACCTATATTGAGCAGTCTACGGGCTACTGGGTCTGCAAGGTAATATTCGACGGCGGCAACTACAAGATGAACTGCGACACGGTCAAGTTCAGCAACGGTACCAAATCTGTAGGGGACAGAGTGCGCTACAGAGGCACGGTCGTCGTTACCAACATTTCAACCGTGGTCAACGGCGGAAGGTATGAGGCTTACTGCGACGGAGTAACCGTTAAGGGAGACAACTTCGGTGCCAGAGACCTTGCTGCTTTCGGAATCGAAACGATTTATAACGGCAATAGCCTTTTTGCCGACCCTGAAAGCGAATACTATGAAAAGTACAATTACGGAGAAGATCTCACAATTAATGACGGCATTTTTATCTCCGACCACGGATATTCGGTAAGACACTTTGACAGATTCTGGCAGGGAGACGCCAATGATGTAAAGTTTGTTCATTTCATAGCTCCCATGCTGAACGGCGGAGTATATGTGGGACCTGTCAACTTTACGTCAAAAAGCTTCATTTATATGAACGACGGCTCGCCCTACCTGAACAAAAAGGATCTGACAAAGATGACAGATCCGAAGTGCAGGCTGGTTCTTGACGGAAAGTCAAAGACGGCGTCTCAGATCACCTTAAAGGATCTGGCAGACGAGGATACGAAGTTTTTCGCGGTTCTGGGCAATTCCTACTGCAGTATGAAGGATGTGAGCCTCAACGGCACGAATCTCGGAAAAAATATGCGAGGCACCTGCCAAAAGGGATCAAATAATACGTTAACCTGGACATTCGATGACATTGCGCAGGAAATGAAGGAGCTGGGCTTCAGCTATAAGTGCAAGGTCAGGGATAATAAAGGCGGCGAGTGGCGGTATGTCACGCCGACATATGCATACGGTACGGGTTCGGTAAAATACAGCTTCAGAGCTGACACAGCCGGAGTATTACAGCCGGGATTTATGCTGGAGCTGTACTGCGGTGACAATATGTTAGCTTACCGCGGATACGGTTTTCAGATGACGGTTCAGGATGCCGCAAGCATTTACAGTGTGTCGGCAACCTGGGTCAAAATGCCCATCGACGGGGCTTACCCCGAGTTTGCCTTTTCGACTTCACTCGGCAGCAAAAGCACGGTTGACAGCGTGTCCTGGTATAACGCAACAGACGGAATCAACATGAGCAAAACCAATCGTTTTGTTAAGGGCAAGCGATATGTATTCACAGCAACAATAAAGGCAAAGGACGGGTATGTTTTTGCGAATCCGGACAGTCTGAAAGTGACATTCAACCGCGACCTTCGGGCAAGCTATGTTTCCGCCTCGAGCGACAGAAAGCTCATTAAATACAGCTACAGCTTTACGGCGGCAGAAACCGTGACAACGGCCGATGCTACCGTAGACGACATAGTCGCATTTTCGAGCTACGGCACCAAAACCGCCGCTGCGGGCGATGCCGACAAATATACGGTTGATGCGGAAGTGTTCGGGCTTTTTGAAGCAATCGGAGCAGAAGAAATCAATCCCGACGATTCATGCCGCATCGTGGTTGGCTTTATACCCAAGGACGGCTACGCTTTCCCTGACCCGGAATCCAATGATGTGAAGGCGACCATAAACGGAAAAAATGCACAGCTTTACGATTATTACGACGGTTCGATATGGTTCAGTATCGATGACTATATATCGATATGTGATATATCCGATGTAAGCTTTAATTATAACGAGCCGGTCGCAGGCGGCAGTATCAACAATTTTAATTTCAGCATAGACAGACTCGGCAACAAGAAAAACGATGTAATTACGGTTACCGACATCTACTGGGCAGACAACGGCACGGATGGCAACTGGTACTGGGAAGATATGGACGAGGGCGATACCTTCATTGAAGGCCATAACTATTTCTGCCAGATTTCGTTCGGATTAAGTGAAACAGAGTTTTACATGTATGACGCCGATAGTAAGACCGGCGAGTTTAATGTTACCGCCAACGGCGTCAAATTGCCGAGCATTGATGAAGATTCGGGTTCAAGTAATTACACTCCGCCCACCGGCAAACATGATAAACTCACCGTTGATTTGTATTTCAGAGCGGGCGAGGATAACACGGTATACAGTGCCGGCATAACTACAAAGGCGCTCAATGCAGGAATGACCGTGGCAGACGCCAATGCTAAAGCTAATCTTGAAGGCGTCTACGCATGGCTGGAGCTGGAAGAGGATGACGGCGCAACACTCCTGCAAGATACCGACCGTCTGGAGGCAGGTAAAACCTACCGTCTCATGGCGGACCTCAATACTCCTGAGGGAAAGGTCTTTGCACCTAACGCAACTGCTACCGTCAACAGCGAGCCGGCAATCGTAGACATGATTTACGCCGATACAATATGCATCCACTACGATTTTACTTTGCCGAGCGTTAATCCGTTTACCGATGTTCAAGAAGGCTCGTGGTACTACGATTCTGTGCTTTGGGCAGTTACAAACGGGATTACCTCGGGTGTTAGTTCAACAACCTTCGCACCTCAGATGCTGTGCGACAGAGCGCAGGTAGTAACATTCTTGTGGCGCATGGCAGGTAAGCCTGCACCCGAGAGCAGCAACAATCCCTTCAGTGATGTCAAGGCAGGCGAGTGGTATTACGACGCTGTGCTCTGGGCAGTAGAAAACGGTATAACCTCCGGTGTGAGCGCTACAAGGTTTGCGCCTCAAACGAAGTGTGACAGAGCGCAGGTAGTAACATTCTTGTGGCGTATGGCAGGAAAGCCTGCCCCTGAGAGCAGCTACAATCCCTTCAGCGATGTCAAGGCAGGCGAGTGGTATTACGATGCTGTAATTTGGGCGGTAGAAAACGGTATAACCTCCGGCGTAAGCTCTACAAAATTCGCGCCTCAAACGATGTGCGACAGAGCGCAGGTAGTTACCTTCCTTCACCGTTACAGCATGCTGTAAGAATATAAAAGAACGGTTTAACACCGGTTTCAGTCTGCATTTTCATGCAGACTGAAACTGAATGTAAATGCTATATTCATTGCTTGTAAACGGAAATAGCTGCAGTTTTACAAGGCAACGCAGAAATATTATTACAAAAGGAGTTATCATTATGGGGCTTATTAAAGCCGGAGCCGGAGCGCTCGGCGGAACGCTTGCCGACCAATGGAAGGAGTTCTTCTACTGTGAGTCTATGGACAAGGAGGTCATGGTAACCAAGGGCCGTAAACAAATCAGTGGGCGCTCCTCCAACACAAAAGGAAATGATAACATTATTTCCAACGGTTCGGGAATCGCCGTTGCGGACGGACAGTGCATGATTATTGTCGAACAGGGTAAAGTCGTGGAGGTCTGTGCGGAACCCGGACAGTTCACCTACGACGCCTCCACCGAGCCCAGTATTTTTTCGGGCAAGCTCGGCGAGAGCATTGTCTCGACCTTCAAAACCATCGGAAAGCGCTTTACATACGGCGGTGATACCGGCAAGGATCAGCGCGTGTATTACTTTAATACAAAGGAGCTTATCGACAATAAGTTCGGTACTCCCAATCCCATTCCTTTCCGCGTGGTTGATTCCAAAATCGGTTTGGATGTTGATGTTTCGGTGCGTTGCTCGGGTGTGTATTCCTACCGTATTGCCGATCCGTTGCTGTTCTATACCAATGTGTGCGGCAATGTCGAACAGGAATATACGCGTGACGAGCTTGACAGCCAGCTTAAAACAGAGTTTATCAGCGCCCTGCAGCCGGCGTTCGGAAAGCTCTCCGATTTGGAGCTTCGCCCCAATCAGATTGTTTCCCACAACACCGAATTAGAGGAAGCAATGAATCAGGTACTTTCTGCAAAATGGGGTGAATTGCGCGGCTTGAAGGTTGTCAGCATTGCCCTGGGTTCTGTTACCCTGCCGGAGGAAGACTCCGAGATGATAAAACAGCTCCAGCGTGCCGCAACTCTGCAAAATCCCGCTATGGCAGGCGCAACGCTTGTGGGAGCACAGGCAGACGCGATGAAGACTGCGGCGGGAAACACCTCAGGTGCTATGGCAGGCTTTATGGGTATGGGTATGGCTATGAATGCCGGCGGCGGAATGAACGCTCAGAACCTGTTTGCCATGGGTCAGCAGCAACAGTCTGCGCAACAGCAGCAGGCACCGCAGCAGACAGCTCCGGCATCCAACGGCTGGACCTGCTCCTGCGGCACGGTAGTCAACGGCAAATTCTGTCCCGAGTGCGGATCTCCCAAGCCGGCTGATGCCGACGGCTGGATCTGTTCGTGCTCAACTGTAAATAAGGGCAAGTTCTGTCATAACTGCGGAAGCAAAAAGCCGGAGGGTGTACCTCAGTACCGCTGTGACAAATGCGGCTGGGAACCCGAAAAGGGTGAAAAGCCGCCGAAATTCTGCCCTGAATGCGGCGACCCGTTTGATAACGGCGACATTGTCTGAAGCATACTAAGCCGACTAAATAAAACATAAAAAGATAATCGGAAAGGTGTTATCGGATATGAAAAGGAGAATAATATCCGCCGTTTTATGCTTAATGCTTGTTTTTGCGCTTACCGCCTGCGGTAAAGACGGCAACACCCAGGATACGTCAGAGGAGAAAAATGAAGTTACCTCGGTAACCGGAGAGGTTGTAAAAGCCGAAATTCCCTCCGGCTGGTGTATCGTTACGAGTACGGAAATGACCGGTGCCTCAGGTGCGGATTTCATATGCCATGCTCAAAAGTATGAAGTGGGAACCGCTTACCTTCAGGTCGTTCCGGACAGCCGTGATATCTCGGCAATCAAGCAGGTGCTCGAATCTGCCGATCCTTTCGGCGCGTATTCAGGCGAAGTAAAGCTTGCAAACGGCACATGGTATATAGCGGAAAACGCTGCGGCGGCAGTTATAGGCGGGAAGTCCGTTATGGTCAAGGGCTATGCCTGTGATTTCGGCTCCGATGAGGTTTTGTTGATTCTCGGCAGTCTCCAATGGATAGAATAAGCCGCATTTCCTAATTAGTCAGCATAATTTACTATAGAATGTTCACATATTAAAAAAGAGAGGTATCAGTTATGAAAAAAGTATTATCAGCAGTATTGTGTCTCGTTATCGTTTTGTCTCTTGCTGCCTGCGGCGGCGGAGACGCTCTCAAGGGAACATGGGTCCAGGAGGGTACTGATTACGGTACTGTAACATGGGTTTTCGACGGCAAGGGCGGATGCACACTGGAAACCGATTTCCTTGACAAGGCAGAGGGAACCTACACAATAGCAGATGACAAAACAGTCAACATCAAAATCGATTTGTGGGACGAAGAAAAGGCTTATGAATATGCCGTTTCCGACACCGGTCTCAAGCTCACTGCAACCGATGAATTGTCGCCTAGTTACGATCTGACAAAGAAATAAGAGCCGACTAATCACGGCACATGACTTTACTATAACCGACAATTGAGCCGTCATTCTTTGACGATCAGTGTTTCTTGCTGACAGTGAAACAAAAACAAATAGTGAAACCCTGCGAACGGTAATCCAGATTGTGAACATTCTTCTCATGACCGGCATATGCCGCAGGGTTTTTCTATTTTGCCCGAAAGGAGCAAGTGATTTGGCTTATGCACATATGTTCATCAGGCGCATAGCAACGGTAATATTGGCGGCTTTGACCGGACTGCTTTGCTACGGCAGAGCGCCTCAGCCCGCACAGCACGATTTAGGGGAAATAAGAGAGGTGTCCGTTTCCTGCAATCATATGGACAGGAGCTACTCGTATTACTTCCGCTTGCACCGCGAGGAAGGGAAATGGCTGTTTGACGCGACGTGCTTTACACACGATCATGAACAAGAAACTGTATTTGAAAATCTGGAGACAGGCGAACAAGAGATCAAAGCTTTATTTGAAATCCTGGAGCGAAACGACAGCATAGCCTATGCTGAGAACTACAAAAAGCCGAAAAAATCCGCCTTCGTTATCATGGACGAAACGACATACGTCTTTTGCCTGACTTTTTCCGACGGAAGACAGTATTCCGCCTATGACTGTCAGGAGGAGTTGGAGCAGTTCTTTTACCGGCTTGCCGAAAACAGACTGATATAAGGAGAACATTATATGGCAGAATTGCAGGAATATAAATGCCCGTGCTGCGGCGGTGCGATTGCATTCGACAGCACACTGCAAAAAATGAAGTGTCCGTACTGTGATACGGAATTTGAGATGGAAACGCTCAAAAGCTATGACGAAGAATTGAAAAAAGAGCCCGTCGAGGATATGCAATGGGAAAACACTGCCGGCTCCGAGTGGCAAAGCGGAGAAACAGACGGGCTTAGGATTTATATCTGCAAATCCTGCGGGGGCGAAATAGTCGGAGATGAAAATACCGCGGCCACCTCCTGTCCCTACTGCGGAAATCCCGTGGTAATGACCGGACAGCTTTCCGGCGCATTGAAGCCTGACTATGTCATTCCGTTCAAGCTTGATAAAAAAGCGGCAAAAGAGGCGCTTAATAAGCACTACGGCAGAAAAAGACTGCTTCCGAAGGTCTTTAAGGATCAAAACCATATCGACGAGGTTAAGGGTATATATGTGCCTTTTTGGATATTTGACGCCTACGCCGACGCCGATATCCGATACAGAGCAACCCACGTACGCGCCTGGAGCGACAGCAACTACAACTATACCGAAACCAGCCACTATTCTGTTACCAGAGGCGGAAGTATCGGCTTTGAAAAGGTACCGGTAGACGGCTCTTCCAAAATGCCGGATGATTTGATGGAATCCATAGAGCCTTTTGATTTTTCGGAAGCGGTGGATTTTCAAACGGCATATCTCGCCGGCTATCTGGCTGATAAGTACGATGTTGACGAACAACAGAGCGTGGAACGGGCAAATGAGCGAATAAAGCAGAGTACCGAAAATGCTTTTGCGTCAACTGTTCAGGGCTATACCACAGTTATGCCGGAATCGACCTCCGTCAAACTGAATAACGGCAGCGCAAAATACGCTCTGTATCCCGTATGGATACTGAATACCAAGTGGAACGGCAAAAACTACACCTTTGCCATGAACGGACAGACCGGCAAGCTTGTCGGAGACCTGCCGCTGGATAAAAAAGCATATAAAAAGTGGATGTTCGGGCTGACAGGCGCAGTCGGAGCGGTAGTGTTTGCCGTTTCGTGGCTGCTGTGGCTGCTGTAAGGGGGTACAACCGTGAGAATAAACAAGAGTATATTATCTGTATTATTTGCGTTGTTGCTCTGCCTGACAGCGGCGGTTCCTGTATTTGCGGAAAGCGAATTGCCGCGCATAGTAGATGACGCAGACCTCTTGACTGACTATGAGGAAAGCACGCTTCTGACTAAGCTCGACGATATCAGTGAAAGACAGCAGGCGGATATAGTTGTGGTGACGGTTGACACACTGGACGGTTATTCACCTATGGAGTTCGCCGATGATTTCTACGATTACAACGGCTACGGCTTCGGTGAAAACCGCGACGGCGTACTGCTTCTTGTCAGCATGGAGAGCCGCGACTGGTGGATATCCACCTGCGGTTATGGAATTACCGCCATTACAGACGCCGGAATTGACTACATATCCGACAGTTTTCTGCCCGGTCTGAGTGACGGCGATTATGCAAAAGCCTTTACATTATACGCCGATTTGTGCGACGCATTCTTCACACAGGCCGGGACAGGTCAGCCCTACGACACGGGGCATATGCCGAAACAACCGTTTGATATTCTGATGAACCTGATTATTGCTTCGGCTGTTGGTTTTGTTGTTGCCAAGGTTGTTACAGGTATCATGAAGAGCAAGCTGAAAACGGTACGGTTTCAGGCAGGCGCCGGCAGCTATGTAAAGGCCGGCAGTATGAATGTGACCGAAAGCAGAGACTTGTTTCTCTTTGCAAATGTTACCCGCAGCCCGAGACCGAAGGAGAGCAGCTCCGGCGGTTCTTCGACGCATACTTCCTCCTCCGGCAGCTCACACGGCGGAGGCGGCGGAAAGTTCTAAATTAACAGCGTTATATACTCGGTTGCCGACGGCAGCGACAGAATGATTTTTTACCTCACAAATTTTATCCGTGCATAATAAAAGCCCGAGCCGATACAAATGTGTGTACCGGTTCGGGCATTATTATCTTGTTGTGGTATGCGTCAGGGTATAAGAAAACCGCTCACAGTTCGTGGGCGGTTATTTAACGTTCTTGTAATTTGCTGAAATTAGGGTTTTGGCGAGGGCTTGCCGTTTTCGTCAACGTCAAAAAATATATTGCTGTTGCTTTTTTTGTCATGAATAAAATCGGGGCATTCGTATTCTTTAGCCCTTGCTAGTTTTTCCGGCAATTTGCCATAGACAGAGCATTCCGGGTCATCCCATGTGCCGTAATGAAAATCGGCATTTTTACATATGGCGCAAATAGAACACCTGATTCCACCGAGAACCGGCTGCTCAAGACTGCCTTTTCCCTTTATTTCTTCGCACCACTTGTCAACAAGCTTCTTGTCTATATCCATATCTTCAACCCTTTCTTATGAGCGTCATAAATATCTTGCCGTTAAATATCTGTGCTTCCAGTATATCATACTCTGAACTGTTTGGCAATAATACCGATGTCTTGCGGCTGATATTACATTCGGCTGCCGGCTCGTTCAGCCGGATTTTCGATAGTTTTTGGTTATCGTGGCTCTCTTTAATGCGGCGGCAAGTGACTTTTTTGTTTTTAACGATAATTTTTAGTTTGTCGTTCGCAAACTCCTTGCAAAAACAGAGCTTTTATAATATAATATTAAGAGTTTGACAGGCAGACAACGTGAAGGCGACCGATATAATAGTTTCGTATTTTGAAAAACTAACAAACAGTATACATGCCGGTTTTGTCCTGTTTCACACAAAAGACGGACAATGACCGTGTTATGTGTGATAGATTTTGTTATAATAAAACTCATGTTGAAAGGGAAGGAGTGACCGGGCTGTGAAAATTGATAAAACCGTGCGGTTGGAAACAGTACATATTGCCGTCGGTGAATTGATACTCAGCGTGTTGATGCAGGCTGTTTTTCTCCTTATCGGAAAATGGAGCTATACTGTGCTGCTTGGGAATATTCTCGGCGCATTCGGCGCGATAATGAACTTTTTCCTTATGGGCCTTACCATCCAGCATGCCGTAATGCTTGAGGAAAAAGACGCCAAAGCAAAAATGAAGGTTTCTCAGATGCTGAGAACGTTTTTCATATTGATAATCGCTTTACTGGGCGCCGTTCTGCCGTGTTTTCAGATTTTAGCCGTTCTCATCCCTCTGTTTTTCCCCCGTATAACTATAATGCTGCGCAACATTCCCTTGAAAAAGAAGGGACAAGACGGAGGAGGTGAGCAGGGTGAATAAAAAGAGGCGCTTTTTGGCGGTTGATATCCTGCTTATTGTCATGATGATTGCGCCGATTCTGTTCGGAATAGTTTTGAAGGTGCTGACGCAGCCCGCTACCGAGGGGATTGCCGTTACCGGTGCTCTGGTATATTTTACGATTCCGCTTCCGCTTGGCGGTCTGCCGATTACGGAATCTCAGGTCAACTCGCTTCTTGTCATTTTATCGGTGCTTGCCCTTTGCCTGTATCTTACGCACGGCATAAAAGAAAAGGCCGAAACGAGACGCCAGCATGTCGCTGAGTGGATTGTCGAAAAGGTCGAGGGTCTTGTAAACGAAAATATGGGCAGATACTTTTCCGGGTTTGCCCCTTTTATCGCGGCAATACTTGCGCTTTCCGCTTTTTCGAGTCTTCTTTCGCTTTTCGGACTGTATCCGCCGACGTCGGATTTGAATATTGTTGCAGGCTGGGCAATACTGGTATTTGTTCTCATTACTTACTACAAGAATAAATGCGGCCCGATTATCTATGCAAAAAGCTTTGCACAGCCGGTGCCTTTGCTTTTGCCCATCAATATAATCAGCGAGGTAGCGACACCGATTTCAATGGCTTTCCGTCATTACGGAAATGTTTTGTCGGGAACTGTTATATCGGTACTGGTGGCGGCGGGACTGCAGGGACTTTCGTCGTTACTTTTAAGCTGGCTGCCCGGCTTCCTGGGCGAAATACCGTTTTTGCAGGTCGGCATACCCGCCGTACTGTCTGTTTATTTCGATGTGTTCAGCGGCTGCCTGCAGGCATTTATTTTCGCAATGCTCACAATGATGTATGTTGCCGGCGGATTTCCCGCTGAGGAATATGAAAAAAGAAAACTGAAAAAACAAAAAACCGTAAAGGTTAATTAATCGGAGGTACAAAATGTTAGAACTCGCTATTGGAATTATTTTAGGTTGCTGTGCTCTCGGTGCAGGTGCCGCAATGATTGCCGGTATCGGCCCCGGTATCGGTGAAGGTAACGCTGTCGCAAGCGCCTGCGAAGCTATTGCCCGTCAGCCTGAAAGCAAGGGAAGCGTAACAAGCACCATGCTTATGGGATGCGCCGTTGCGGAAACAACAGGTCTTTACGCCCTTGTTATCGCTATCCTCCTTATCTTTGTTGCGCCGAATATGCTTGTAAATATTCTTCTCAATGCAATAGGCTGAGATAGGAGCGTGACACTATGCAATCACTGGAAGTCATATCTATCAATCTGTGGCAGATATTGATTTCTCTTGCAAATCTTGTGATTCTGTTTCTTATCGTAAAGAAATTTCTGTTTAAGCCGGTAAAAAAAGTATTGGCCCAACGGCAGGACGTGATGGATGCTCAGTATTCCGCCGCACAAGAAGCACAGGCTCAGGCTCTCGCCGATAAGGACGCATGGGAGCACAAAATGCAAAGTGCAAAAGCCGAAGCAGATGCCATTATGAAGGACGCGGCCTCTAAGGCACAGATACGAGGGGACAGAATCGTTTCCGATGCAAGGGAAAAGGCGGACGGAATTATACGTCAGGCTCAGACCGCCGCAGAACTCGAGCGCAAAAAGGCAGAGGACGGCATAAAGAAGGAAATCGTGGACGTTTCTGCCGCTCTTACCGAAAAAATGCTCGGGCGTGAAATAAACGCGCAGGATCATCGTGAAATGATAGACTCTTTTATCGAAGGTTTAGGTGAAGACGATGGCTCAGATGAGTAAGGAGTATGGCACCGCATTATTTGCTCTTGCAAAAGAATGCGACGCTGAGGATGAGTACAAAAAAGCTCTTGATACCGTTCTTTCCGTATTTCGTGAAACACCGGAATATATAGATCTTCTTGCTTCACCGAGTATTTCGAAGGATGAAAGAGCAGAGGCTGTCGAACAGGCTTTTTCGGGCAGGGTGCCGGAGCATATTGTTTCCTTTTTGCAGCTCCTCTGCGAAAAAGGGCATATACGAAGCTTCGAGGGGTGCGTGTCGGAATACAACGCCCTTTACGATGCCTCTAAGAAAATTGCGGTGGCAAAAGTGACAAGCGCCGTACCGTTGACTGACGGGGAGAAGGACAGTCTGAAGCAAAAGCTTCAAAAAATCAGTGGAAGTAACGTTTGTCTGGAATGCTCCACTGATAAATCGCTGATGGGCGGTTTGGTGGTTGAAATTAACGGTAAGGTTATTGACGGAACCCTTCGCCACCGGCTGCACGAAGTAAAGGATGTGATAAGCAGATGAACGGCAAACCCGAAGAAATCAGCAATATCATAAAAGAGCAAATCAAAAATTATAAATCGCAAATCGAAATGCGCGAGACCGGCACGGTTATTCTTGTGGGAGACGGTATTGCGAGAGTTTACGGACTCCGCGAGTGTATGGCGAGCGAGCTGCTGGAATTTGAGGACGGCAGCTTCGGAATGGCTCAGAATCTGGAAGACGAGACCGTGTCGGTAGCACTGCTGTCCGACAATAACGATATTCGTGAGGGCACGACGGTTCGCCGCACGGGAAAGGTGCTGTCTGTCCCTGTGGGCGAAGCGTTGCTCGGCCGCGTTGTCAGCGCGCTCGGAAATCCGATTGACGGCAAAGGTCCGGTTGAGGCGAGCGAGACGCGCCCCGTGGAAGCGGAGGCACCCGGTATCATCGAGAGAAAGAGCGTTTCTGTTCCTCTGCAAACGGGAATCAAGGCTATTGACAGTATGATTCCGATAGGCAGAGGTCAGCGTGAGCTTATTATAGGCGACAGACAGACCGGAAAAACCGAAATCGCCATTGATACAATAATCAATCAGAAGAACACCGGCGTTATTTGTATTTATGTTGCAATAGGGCAGAAAAGCTCCTCCGTGGTACAGCTTGCAAACGAGCTTTCAAGAAACGGCGCTATGGAAAATACCATAATCGTTTCCGCTTCCGCCTCGGAGTCGGCACCGCTTCAGTATGTGGCTCCCTATGCCGGATGTGCTATGGCTGAGTATTTTCGCGAGCAGGGCAAGGATGTTTTGATAGTATATGACGATCTTTCAAAACACGCGGTTGCCTATCGCGCACTGTCTCTGCTTATCCGCAGACCGCCGGGACGCGAGGCATATCCGGGCGACGTATTTTATCTGCATTCCCGTTTGCTTGAGCGCGCGGCTTGCGTAGCGCCCGAATACGGCGGCGGCTCTATCACTGCTCTGCCGATTATAGAAACGCAGGCGGGCGATGTTTCCGCATACATTCCGACCAATGTTATATCCATTACCGACGGTCAGATATTCCTTGAAACCGAGCTGTTTCACGCCGGCGTTATGCCTGCCATAAACCCCGGCATATCGGTCAGCCGTGTAGGCGGCTCCGCACAGCTAAAAGGTATGAAGAAGGTGTCCGGCAAACTGAAACTGCTTTATTCTCAGTACAGAGAGCTGCAGTCCTTTGCTCAGTTCGGAAGTGATTTGGACGCGGATACCAAAGCAAGACTTGCCCTGGGCGAACGTATTGTTGAGGTTCTCAAGCAGAGCAGAAACTCCCCGATTCGCGTGGGCTGTCAGGTGGCAATCGTTTATGCCGTAATCAACGGTTATCTCGATTCTGTGCCTGTCGACGGGATTAAAGAGTACGAACGGGAATTGTACGAAAAGCTTGAAAACAGCTACAGCGGCTTTTTGAGCCGTATCGAGCAAGGCTATTGGGAAGAATCGGATATTGAGGAACTGAAGAAAGCCCTGTCGGAAATGCAGAGGTGATATCATGGGCGCAGATACAAAACAGCTCAGAAATCGCATCAAAAGTGTCAATTCTACTTTGCATCTGACAAAGGCGATGGGGCTTGTAGCCTCCTCCAAAATCCGCCGTGCGGGCGACGCCATGAACAAGGGGCGCGAGTACGCGGATTCCGTCTGCAAAGTGGTTGATTTGCTTACGCTTTGTCCCGAATGTGCAAAAAGTCCCTATATGTCAAAACGGGAAACAAAGAAAACCCGTTTGATAGTTATTGCGGGAGACCGCGGCCTTGCCGGCGGGTATAATGTCAATGTTTTCCGACTTGTCAAAAATTACCCCGAAGCGGAAATCATTCCGATAGGCAAGAGAGCGTGTGAACGCTTTGCCGGCGAGTGTTATTATGCCGAAACTTTCAAATATTCCGACGCTATATCAATGTCGCGCGGTTTGTGCGAGGATTTTGCGTCGGGCAAGTATGACAGCTTGGGAATTGTCTACACCAGGTATGTTTCCATGATGACGCAGGAAGCGCAAATCATGTGGATACTTCCGCTTGAACGCAGTAAAGCGAAACCGACGGGTATTCTGTTTGAGCCTGATGAAGCCACAATGCTCAATACGGTGATTCCGGAATATGTCGCCGGAATGCTGATGGCGGCTGTACGCGAGAGCTTTGCCAGTGAGGTTGCCGCCCGTAGGTGCGCGATGGACAGCGCCGGTAAAAATGCTCAGCAGATGATTGACGATTTGCAGCTCGAATACAACCGCGCAAGACAAGGCGCGATTACACAGGAAATCACTGAAATTGTCGCGGGCAGCGGCGGTTAAAGGAGGTTATACCAAATCTATGTCCAAAGATACAAAAGGCAGCGTTGCTCAGGTCATGGGACCGGTAGTTGACGTTCGCTTTGATGACGGCAGTTTGCCGGCTATATATAACGCACTGACTATGCCCAACGGCGAAAAGACGCTTACCGTTGAAGTCGCTCAGCACATCGGAGACAATACGGCCCGCTGTATAGCAATGTCTTCTACCGACGGCTTGAAAAGGGGAACACCCGTAACCGATACGGGAAAGGCTATCAGCGTTCCTGTAGGCAGAGAAACTCTCGGCAGGATTTTTAATGTGCTCGGAGATGTAGTAGACAATCAGCCGGCTCCCGAAACCAAGGAGCGCTGGAACATTCACCGTCCTGCTCCCGAATATGACGAGCTGTCAACCTCTACCGAGATTCTTGAAACGGGCATCAAGGTAATTGACCTTATATGCCCCTATTCCAAGGGCGGTAAAATAGGCCTTTTCGGCGGTGCCGGTGTAGGTAAAACCGTTCTGATAATGGAGCTTATCAACAATATTGCCAAAGAGCACGGCGGTCTGTCTGTATTTACCGGTGTCGGAGAGCGTACCCGTGAGGGAAACGACCTTTACAACGAAATGAAGGATTCAGGGGTAATCAACAACACCACCCTTGTTTACGGTCAGATGAACGAACCGCCGGGAGCAAGAATGCGTGTCGCACTTTCCGGTCTTACCATGGCTGAATACTTCCGCGACAGGGAAGGTCAGGATGTGCTGCTCTTTATCGACAACATATTCCGCTTTACTCAGGCAGGCTCAGAGGTTTCTGCGCTGCTTGGACGTATGCCCTCCGCCGTCGGTTATCAGCCGACGCTGGCAAATGAAATGGGAACCCTGCAGGAACGCATTACTTCCACAAAGAAAGGGTCTATCACTTCCATCCAGGCGGTTTATGTGCCTGCAGACGACCTGACCGACCCGGCTCCTGCGACAACCTTTGCCCACCTGGACGCAACCACCGTTTTGTCCCGCAGCATTGCTTCCCAGGGAATATATCCTGCCGTAGACCCTCTGGAGTCGACAAGCCGTATCCTTTCTCCCGAGATTCTGGGCGAGGAGCACTATGCTGTTGCCCGTGAGGTTCAGCGTGTTTTGCAGCGCTATCAGGAGCTCATGGATATCATTGCCATCATGGGTATGGACGAGCTGTCCGACGAGGATAAGTTGCTTGTGCAGAGAGCGAGAAAAATCCAGAGGTTCCTTTCTCAGCCGCTGCACGTATCTGAAAAATTCAACGGATTCCCCGGCGTATATGTCCCTCTTTCCGAAACAATCAGAGGCTTTAAGGAAATCATCGAGGGTAAACACGACGACCTGCCGGAATCGGCATTTCTGTTTGTCGGCACAATAGATGAGGCGGTGGAAAAAGCAAAGAGGGAATCGACATGAACACCTTCCCGTTAAAGATATCCTCTCCCGACGGAAGTTTTTTCGACGGGAACATTATAAAAATCTCCCTTCGGGGGGCTGAGGGTGACCTTGCGGTTATGGCGGGTCATGTCCAGTTTGTCACATCTGTCAAGCCATGCGATTTCCATTTGGAATTGGAGGACGGATCTGTTAAAAGAGGACATACCGACGGCGGAATACTTACTGTTTCGGAAAAAGCGGTAATATTTCTGACCGGCAGTATGCAATGGCTTTAAATTTTACGGTCAATCACACCTTGTTTGTCCCATATGCGACAACGGGGCCGTGATTGACCGTTTTATATTTTGCGGGCTTATTATAGAGTCTCAAGCAGAGATTTAATATGGACCGCGCCAATAAACTGCGGTAGGTATAAGGCGCTTGACGTATCACCGCAAATGAATTATAATGTAGCTACATAAAATACGGCGGATTGTACGGTAGTTATTCGGTTTGCTTGACACCGGCCGATGCCGTATTAGAATACATGTTATCGTTAGTTATAACAGAGGTCACTATGAAGCAGTACATTACAATTAACGCGGTAGTATATACCGTTGATGAAAATGAGTTTGAATGGATAGTTAAAATAAACACATCGGTTTTTACGTATGAACGCATTGTGCCGAAGGATATGTGTCCTACCTTTGACGATTTAACCGTCTATATAGAAAGAACAGCCGCCTGCAACAACTGACAGGCGGTTATTTTTTTGACCTCCCGCCGGCATTAAGCAAAACGGATTTATTCAAATGTGCGCACGGAGAATAGTCTTGTGCTCGGGGTGACTTTGTGATACAATAGCACGGAAAGTATATGTTTGCGCCGATATTTCGGCATTACTGTCAATTGGAGGCTTTTGAAATGGGCAAAAAAATCGCGATGCTGTGTATGTCGCTGGATATCGGCGGTGCTGAAACTCATATTTATGAGCTTGCAAGGGGACTTGCCGCAAAGGGACATGAGATAACCGTGTTTTCGAACGGCGGAATATACGCCGACGCTCTTGAAAAAGCCGGAATACGCCATATAAAGACACCGTTAAATTCAAAAGCTCCGTCAGCTCTTATGAAGTCGCTGCGCATTTTGAAGCGTGAGTTCAAAAAAAACAGACCTTCGGTGGTTCACTCGCATACAAGGCTGTCAAACCTGGTCGGAGGTTGGGTATGCCGCTCGCTCGGCATTCCCATGGTGACGACTGTTCACGGCAGCTTTTCCACAGGTTTTTTGATGAGGAGACTGTCAAACTGGGGTGACCGCGCACTGGCTGTCAGTGAGGACCTGAAAAGCTATCTGGTCGACAACTATAATTATGATCCCGATAAGGTCGATATCACGGTCAACGGCGTCGATATGCAGAGATTTGCCAAAAGGGATCTGCCGGAATTCAAGGCCTCGCTCGGCGTAAAACCTGAGCAGAAAATAATACTTATGGTATCCAGGATGGACGCTGACTCGGGCGACCATATAGAGCGCTTTTTGAAGATTGCTCCCGAGATTTTCAGCCGTTGTCCCGACGCCAGACTGGTCATTGTCGGGGACGGTCAGCGTTTCGAGGAATTCAGGGAAACCGCAGAGAGCATCAATTCTCATTTCGGCGCCGAATTAGTGCTTTTGCAGGGAGCTAAGTCAAATATAGACCAATATACCGCAGTCGCAGACCTTTTTGTCGGCATTTCACGTTCCGCACTCGAGGCCATGTCCAGTTCGGTTCCGGTAATACTTCTCGGAAACAACGGATATCTCGGACTGTATTCGGACAGCATAAGAGAAGAGTGTATTCTTACTAATCTAACTTGCCGCGGATATGATTATCCGATGGATTCGGAGCTTGCCGAGCTTGCCGTTTCCTGCCTGACAGACCGTGATCTGTCAAAAAATATCAGCGACGGCCTTAAGCTCGTGCGAGAGCAGTATTCTATAGAAAAGATGGCGCAAACCGCCCAAGAAGCGTATTGCAAGGCTTCAGATGAAGCGCGGCCGTATGATTATATGGTCAGCGGCTACTACGGCTACAGTAATTTCGGGGACGATATTACATTAAAGAAGATAGTAAGCCGGCTGAACGGCCGCAGGGGTACCGTGCTGACGCGCAGTGCCTCGAAAACGGATGTACCCGACGGAGTCGGTCTTTTGCAGCGTTTTGATTTCTTCGGCATTTTCGGGAAAATGAAAAAAACCAAGGTGTTTCTGATGGGCTCAGGTTCCATTTTGCAGGATGTTACATCCGGCCGTTCCTTCAATTACTATTCCTATATGCTGAAAAAAGCTCATAAATACCACTGCAAGACGTTACTGTACGCAAACGGTATCGGTCCTATCCGCAAGAAAAGACACTTGCACAAAACAAAGGAAGTCTTGAACTTAGTGGATGTTATTACCGTTCGTGATATTCAGAGCAAGCACTTTATAGACAACCTCTTAGGCTATGAAAAGGCGGTTCTGACAGCGGATGAGGGCTTTAGATATACCGAGAATGACTACAGGGCTCAGAAACCGATTGCCGCCGCGGAGGGAAAAACTATCGTAGGAGTCAATCTGCGGCCGGACGTATTAAACAGAGGTTCTGACTTTGACGGGAAGGCAGATTTTCTCGCCGATATTGCGAAAAAGCACAATCTGTTCTTCTATCTCATACCGCTGCATTACTCTCAGGACTATCCGGTACTGTCAAGACTCAATAGGCACTTGCCGGATTGCTCGTATCTGCCAGAAGCCCGGTTGAGCAACCAAGAATTGATGAGTCTTTTGGGAGTCGGCAGGGTGAATATCCTGGAACGGCTACACGGACAGATAATTTCTTCCGTTTTCGGTGTGCCGTTTCTTCCTGTAAGCTACGATCCGAAAACGCAGGAGCTTGCAGCCGCAATAGGGCTCGATAGATATATGATAATCTCGCACGATTTTGACATATCCGACGCCGAGAGCAAGTTTGAACGCCTGCTCGCCGACCGCGATAATATCGTTCCCGTGCTTGCCGACTATACGCATAAAGCCCGCGAAAAGGCCGATATGAATATACATTTGCTTGTAAAGCTGATAGAAAGCTATTGATTGAATCAGCAAAGCCGCCTGAAAATCAGGCGGCTTTGCTTTTATAACGCAATCAGAGCAGTGAAGTACGGGACATATCAGACCAAGCTTTTGTCGCTTACGCGGTTTGAATTCCAATTTGTCATAAACGGTATGAAATCACTCATTTTTAACGGCTTTGAGAAATAGTATCCCTGGTAATGTGTTGCTCCGTAGGACTTTAAGTGATTGTAGAGATTTTCATCCTCGATACCCTCGAGACAAACAGAATGACCTATATCCCTTGAGGCATCGATTATCAGTTTGGTTAAAACCTGATTTGATTGCTTTGCCTGGATCTCACGGATAAACATTCGGTCGACCTTGACTTCGTTTACATTCATACTGAGCAGCAGCCCTAATGACGAGAAGCCGGTGCCGATGTCGTCAAGGGCGACTGAAATGCCTTTGTCGCGTAAAAAGTCAATTTCCTTTTTCAGATATTCGTGGTCGAGCTCGCGGCAGCGCTCGGTCAGTTCAAGGCAAAGCTGCTTTGCGGGAAAGCCTGTTTCCTGTATCGCTTTGAGCACGGAATTTCTGAAGCCTTCGTTTTCAAACTGCGGCATTGAGATATTGATGTTCAATTTGAAATCGCTGTTATATTGAACGGCCTGCATGGCCTCTGTCATAGCTTTGCGAAGAATCCAGTTTCCGAGCTCAAAGAAGCTCGGGCCGACCTCAAGCCAGGGTATGAATTTGCCCGGACTGACTACGCCGAACTCTGCGTTTTTCCAACGCAAAAGCGCTTCGGCTCCGATAATGCTTTCCGTCTTAGCGTCGACTATCGGCTGATACTCGAGATAAAATCCGCGGCGTTCGGAAACGGCGTCTTGAAAAATCATGCGCAGAAGCTTATTGCTGACGACGGAATCGTCTGTATCTTCTTTTGACAGTTCGTCAAAAAAGACCAGGTTACCGCGCTTTTCAACACCGGATTTTGTAAGCGCAAATATGAGATCGTTTCTGACGGCCGTGCCGGAACCGGAGAAGCGCTCGGGCAGTATGAGCGCGCCGGCGGCAAGCTTTAGAGGCAGTATCATTGAACCGTCGCTTATATGTATCTGGCGCTCCGAGGCGGACTTGATTTTTTTGTATATATCCCTTATTTCGGCCCTTGTTGACCCCGGCGCACATACGACAAATTTCGTGCCGTCGTCGCGGAATACACAGCCGTTGTTCTGTACTATGCCGTTTATCATACCGGCAAATTGCCTGAGTAAATCATTTCCGCGCTCGTAACCGTAGAGCATGTTCATTCGGTTGAGGTTAAGTATGCTTATCTCAAGTAATGCCGCAGGGATATGGTTGCTTATCAGATGATTGATGTAAACGCACATCTCGCTGCTGTTTCTGAGCCGGGTTATG
>JAQXGK010000007.1 GCA_029006345.1 Bacillota bacterium | reverse complement strand
TTTCCGCGCTCGTAACCGTAGAGCATGTTCATTCGGTTGAGGTTAAGTATGCTTATCTCAAGTAATGCCGCAGGGATATGGTTGCTTATCAGATGATTGATGTAAACGCACATCTCGCTGCTGTTTCTGAGCCGGGTTATGGGATCGATGCTTTCCTCTGCGCTTTGAACATACATTGTTTCGGCCATAAGATCGGGGGTGCCGTTTCTGCCGCCGATAACGGTTACGCTGCAGGAGCAGTTAACATAATCGCCCAAGCTGTTTTTTATTCTGTATTTTAGCGTATAATAGTTCTGCTTGCATTTCCAAACGGAATTGATTTCGTTGAGAAAGGCATCACGGTCGTCGGGATGTATCCGTGTGAGCCACTTGCCTGAGCTGTCAGAGACAAATTCACCTTCGAGCCCGAAATACTCGACAGCAGAGCGTGAGTAACGGGTGACATTTGTTTCTATGTTTGAAATGCAAAAGAACCTATCCTCGTTAATGCGCGCCAGTGCCTCAAAAAGCCTGTCGGTAAGTCCGTTTACGTTTATTGAGTCGAAACTGTCGACCGGGCGTTTGCGCAAAAGTTTATATTCTGCTTTGTTGGCGTACATTCTGTAATCGGCAATTTGCAGCATTTCGTCGACGCTTTTGCAATCGTCGGAAACGGAGTATCCGAGTGCTATACTCATTGGATAATCATGCTGCTTGCTTTGCTTCTCGCAATCCGCTGTTGCAGCGTTTGCTTCTTTTTTTATGATTTCCGTGCCCGTGTTTTTATATACGGTCAAAAACTCATCGCCGCCGTAACGGTACACTGCCTCGGCGGACTTGAGATTCTTCATTAATATTTGCGCAACGGTCGCTATGTATGAGTCGCCCTCCGGGTGTCCGTATGTGTCATTTATCGATTTCAAATCGTTTATATCGCAGAAGACAAAGCCCAGTTTGGCGCCGGCGTCGAATTCGTTTTTCAGTTTCCCGATTTCGGTTTCATAACAGTTGCGGCTTTTTACGCCGGTCATTGCGTCTATAGCGGCCTTGTGGCGAAGCATAGCTACGGGGTTTTCGAGAGAGAAGAAGAAACCGACGGTAATGATAGTGACAACGCCGCCCGTGAATAACAGCTCCGGCACTGCTATTTGTATAATCTCTGCGGCGATTGCCGAAATCATCATAGGCAGAAGCGAGCATGCCAAATATTTGTCGAGCTTTTTGATATGCGCAAGTATTATGATTATGCTGGTTAAGAAGAACAGCATGGCAATACCGTAGCCCACAAATGCCGCCGTTCCGAAGGAGTAGTAGGTGCCGTTGCCTGGAACGTATTTCATCGGAAGAAAGTATACCGTCAGCATATAAATGACTATCGGAATGATTCCAAAATGACGCGCCTTTTTCAGCGTTTTTTTGGAATAGCACAGACTGACCGTATAACTGTAAAATTCAAAGGAAAACAAAAGCGCGAACGCATAGAATACTATGTGGCAAATGTAGTTTAGCCAATCGGGCCAAACGCCGATGTGGTTTACGGTAAGTACCGTAATAATGTCAAAAACCACATGACCTATTGCGAATATACATATTCGCAGGAAGCTGCCCTGATCTTTGCCCATCTTATACAGACGGCTGTACAGCAATATGAAACAAAGAATTAACAGACATACAATTTCTTCTCTGACAATCAGCAGTTGATTCATAAATACTCCGTTGTTTGCTTGCAGACCTTAAAAGCATAATAATTACTAAAGTCATTACAAAATATGCATTATTATATCATATAAGTGTTTATTGTGCATCAATTTGAAGAAAATTTGTACCGCAATCAGAAATAAAAAAGTTTAACCGCCCGGATTATCGGACGGTTATGTTTGTCAGAAAATAATATTGTCTTTTTGAATGATATTGGTTCCGGTCAAATCGGAAACGAGGCGCACACCTTTTTCGGTGCGAACGGTGTTTCCGCTCACCTGACAGCCTGATTTCGAGCAGCCGGAGAGCGAAAGAATATGCTTTGAGCCGACCTTGTCTATATCTATCTGATTGTCGGTAAAGGAAAAGCATTTGTAATTTGTTATTTCAAAGGGGGTTTCGGTGCTTTCTTCCGCACTGACCTGGTTTCCTGATATTGAGAATAGGACGTCTCTTAGCTCATTTTCTTCAGGGGTTAGCCGACTGTCGCAGTCTATCACGGCGGTCACACGGCCGAGTCTGAGAATGTTGTCGGTTATCTTAATCGAACCCTTTTTCTGACTGTGGTAGCAATGTATGGCCTGGGAGTACTGTTCTTCGAGACCGAAGCCGACAATCATATTCGAATCTATAGTGAAATTGAAATGCTCCCCGTCCTCCGGCTTGTCACTGTACGGACCTACCGATATCCCCGTTATCCAATTATACGGCATATTGCACCCGGTATTTTTGCGGTTCATTCCCGATATGATATTGTTGCTGATAATCATATTCCCGGTTTTGGCGCCTTCAGCATAAATTCCGTAAAGTCGGTTTGCGTGGCAGATATTTCCGGATATTACGGCGCTCATTCCGGCGTGCAAATCTATGCCCTTGCGGTAATTGTAGTTTGCACGGTTGCCGATGATTTGCACATTGATCGGAAGTTCACCTGCAGCGCCGGCACTGCCGTAGCCGGTTCCTCCGTCGAGCTCGGAGCCGTTGTATTCCATAACCGATTCGGTCAGTAAAACTCCGTCAACATATCCGTAAACAAAGCCTCCGACTCTGTTGTGGTGCAGATAACAGCCGCTGACCGTAAAGTCGTGCGCATATTTTTGGGGATTCCCTGTAATAACTTCTATTCCGTTAGCGTTAAAGCCGCATGCCTCGACATTGGTTATTTTTACTCTGTCGCATTGGCAGAAGCTCAGTCCGGATATGCGTCCGTCATAGCTTTGCCCCTGGTCAGGAAACATATATCCCTCGTAGCTCATCTTAATGTCCCGTACCGTGACGTCGTGAATACCTGATGCAAAATTCATGAGAGATTGTCTGCGTTCCTCGGTCTGATGCTTTTTGTACAGTATGCAGGAGGCGTTGGGCTGGCCGCATATCACTATATGGTTTGCGGCAATCGACAACGGCTCGGTAACAATATATTGACCGGCGGGAAAATACATACACGCGCCGTCGTTCAGACTTTCAAGAACACGCTTGATAGCCGCGGTGTCGTCGGTTATGCCGTCCGCTTTGCAGCCGGCTTCCGTCATATTTATATGCATAACCTTGTGCTCCCTCGCTTTTCTTTTAATACTTTATGTGAATTATAACATGAGCCGACACTGTTGTCGATAAAAAAGCCATACGGCAAAATGCCGTATGGCTTAATAAAATACATCAGCCCAGCTTGTCGTACTGCTTGATGATGCGGTCGATTGATTTGTTCGCGACTGTCTCGAGCGCCGCATATTCGGAAGCAAAGGTATCGCTGCCGGTCGCTGTCATAGCGCCGAAGATACCTCTTATTCCGCCGAAGTTGTGTATGATTCCGAGGTCAAAGTATGCACTGTCGAAGATAATGT
>JAQXGK010000006.1 GCA_029006345.1 Bacillota bacterium | reverse complement strand
ATATACGCAAGATTATCTCCGCTTTTGATCAGTGCGTGGGGCACGGTGGAAATGCCTGTGGCGTCTGCCATCGTCATAACAAGCTGCTCGGCTTCGGGCAAGCATTCAAATTCTTTCACCTGCGGCTTTAAGATATATCCCGTAGGGTAATTCACCAAAGTAAGGCGGGGATTGTGATTGTCCGTGCTCAAATGCAATGACAGCTTTTTCTGCACCCCCGGAACTGTAAGGCCTTTACTTGTGCTCTGAGCGGCGAGGGATTCCAAGGTATTTTCATCTATTTCAATTTCGGGAATATTTGCAGTACCGAAAAAACGCTTGATACACGCCTTATGCCAGCCGTTATCATTTTCGGTTTTCAGCGGCTTTCCGCAGCAAAAACAGTTCATATCTTTTCCTCCGTAATGCTCACATTGCCGATAGCGTCCTTGCAGGCAACAAGCAATAATCCGAAACGGTCTTTTGTGTCTATCTTCCAGTTTCGGCTGACAACATTTAAAAGCCATCCTTCGGGAATCAGCCCGTCAAAGAAAGGGAAAAGTGTTCGTGAATTGTACGGCTCTTCGCTTAAAGGAAGGGTCAAAGACACGGCAGCAGCATGATCCGATTTTAAATAATCATCATCATACGAAAATGAATAACCGGAATCGGTTTCGGCAAGTATTCCGGCAAATTCATTTCGTACATAAACGAATGCGGTTCTGAATGCTTCCATTATCTATTTTCCTTTCGTGCAGGTGCGGCTTCCATGCCGAACATACCGAGAGCGACATTTACCTTATCCATACGAACGGTTGTCTTGCCTTGCTCAAGGTCACGGACGAAACGCAGCCCCAGTCCCGAACGCATGGCGAATTCCTCTTGCGTAAGTCCCGCTTCTCTTCTGCTTTTTTTAACAAATTCGGCGATCGGATTCATAGATATTATCTCCCTATTTTCGTCTAATACACATATTATATACCCTTTAAGGTATAATGTCAAGAGATTTACGAAAATAATATACCCGAAAAGGTATATTACAGTCACTTTTAATTTGTGTATACCTTATCGGGTATATTATATCTAATTTTCAAAGCGGTTATCCTGTTGTACGTCACATATGCAGTTTGGTAAGCATTTTGAATTATCACAGGAATATACTGCGATGTTTATTTTTGTTTTTGGTTGTAGTATAATGTTATTAAGGTGGTGATTTTGTGATTAAGGCCGTCTTTAAGAAGAAATCAATTTGGAATATAGTAACACTGCTTTGCGGACTTATTTTAATCGGCTTATTTATCTTTATAGGGTACGTAGACAGCGAAGCTACGGTTAGCAATCTATTGACAGGCATCGTTTTTGGTTTGATTATATGTCTGTTCAGTGTCATATGTTTGTTTTTTAATTTTAAGGCATATCTTTCAATTGATAATGGACACATAAGGGGAAAATATCATTACTTCGGAAAAATCGACTGTCGTGTTTCGGATGTCGATTTTGCCTTAGGGCAGATGAACACATTGAGTATTCAATTAAAAGACGGTAAATGTCACACAATATTTGGAATTGAAAATCCTTTTGTTCTTTGCTCTGAGATTCTCAGAAATATGATATTTGAGGCAGGCAAGTCTCCAAAAGAAATGATTGAGTCCCTTGACATACTAAAATCTGAAAAAAAGAAATACATGATACAGGTTTGTTTCGGTTTGGCTTTAATGTTTATCAATATCTTCATTACGGTATTTTTAACCGGCGAAAAGGAACTAAATGAATTCAGCACAATCGACTGGATGATTTTTGCTGTTATGTGCGCCGTAGAAGTAGCAATAATAGGTGTAACCTTTTATTTTGCACAAAAAGCAGGGAAATGTAATATTCCGATACATAAACAGAAATATGCCATTCGGAGAGCGATTATTGAAACTGAATCCTTACTGCCGGGAAATGTATTAAAAGTTTTTGCTGATGAAAATTATATCGGTCGAATAACTTTATTCGGCTTTCCAAACAGCAACAGCGTTTATTATACCGTAGAGGAATATGCTTCGGACTATAATTTAGACAAAGTTTATGAATCAGAGATATATGAGGACATTGAACAAATATCTTCCGGACTTGAAGAACTGATCGACATAACCGAAAAAGTTGTGCGAGTATAGTAATAAAAGAACATCGGAGTGAGCCTCACTCTGCTGTTCTCTTTGCAATGCTTCCTATTACCGCACTGATTTTTCAAGCGGTATCCATGTTATCAGCAACAGATCGCCCTCTCCTATTCTCATTGTCCGCCGGATTTCCTTCGGAATTACTATTCTTCCGAGGTCGTCTATCCGGCGCACTATTCCTGTTGCCTTCATATATAAATCTCCTCTTGAATTGCAAATTGTTTAATGGTATTATTTGCGCCGTTTCGCAAATTATGTGAATTAAAATTTTATATCCGATATATCGGCCGATTTTGCGGGAATAAAGATACGGCCGTCGGCGCAATCGAATTTTCTTGACAAAAACCGAAATTATGAAAAAATACATATACATACGGACAAAAATGAAAGTATATTAAGTCACGGCAGATTTGATTTATGCAACGGAGGAAGAGAATGAAAACTGTAAAACGGCTCACGGCCGCTATTGTCTGCGTGGTCATGGTGCTGGCGTTTGTACCGTCGGACGCTCTCGCATATGACAGCTCGTTTTCGGTGCAGACGAGCAAAAGCAATGTCGATATTGGGGAGGTTTTCACTGTCACGGTTAAGCTGGACAGTGACAAAAGCAGAGTCGGAGGTTTGGATTTCCGTCTGACATATGATTCTGCCAAGCTTGAAGTTACGGAAACCTCCGTCGGCTCAACCGGCGCGGTATTGGATGAGACGCTGTCACGGCCGAGCTCGGGAACGGTAATGTATACCGCATCTGCCGCCGATTACCGAAACGGCGATTATCTTGCGGCAGGAGCTCTCATAAGCGTTGGTTTCAGGGTAAAAAGCGGCGCGTCGGGCACTCTCGGCCTGTCGTTGACGATTGATGAGTATTACAACGAGGACGCCTCGCGAAACTATACATATTCGGTTAAACAGGCAAGTGTTTCGGTTATATCTCCGCTTGTATTCATAGATTCAAGCTCATACGACCTGCCGAAGATGTCTATTGACAGGCCGATTAAGTCAAAGAATGTTTCAGGCGGCGTTTCGGGCGGCCTTAAGCCCTATACCTTTACCGCGACGGGCTTGCCTGCAGGACTCACCATAAGCTCCGGAGGAGTAATAAGCGGTACGCCTACTGCCATGAGAGCGCCGGGCACTGCTACAATCAAGGTCGCCGACAGCTCCGTACCGCAGAAGCAACAGACAATTACCATTAACTTCGGTGAAGTAACCGAGTATTTCCCGTTTGACGATGTTCCCGACGGCGCATGGTATGAAGCCTCGGTCAGATATGTATATTCGCACGGCCTGATGAACGGCACCTCCGGAATTACATTCTCGCCGCAGGTTAATTTCAGCCGCGCTATGGAGAGCAGAATTCTGTATAACCACGCGGGTTTACCGGCCGTCAGCGGAAGCAGCGGTTTTTCGGATGTAGATAGCGGACAGTGGTATTCTGACTCCATCACTTGGGCGTCGCACGAAAATATAGTTACGGGCTTGCCCAACGGCACATTCAAGCCTTTTGACAATGTAACCCGTGAGCAGCTCGCGGTAATGCTTTACAGATACGCCCGCAGTCTCGGAAGACTTCCGTCAAATACGGACGACCTTTCGTCGTTTGCGGACGGAGCAAGTGTGTCCGACTGGGCAAGGGAAGCTATGGAATGGGCGGTCGGTAACGGAATTATCTCCGGCAAGCCGGGAAATAAACTCGACCCGCGGGGCTATGCGTCCCGCGCCGAAGCCGCTAAAATGACGATGGTCTTCTGCCGTGACGTGCTCGGCGAATGACCGACACCCCGGTGTTAAGGAGGGATTGATGATATGAAATATAGATTCGGAAAAACCGCAGCCCTGTTTATTGCGGCAGCTTTAGTCTGCAGCGCGGATGCACAGTTGCCTCAAATCGTTTCGGCGGAGCCCTTGGATTCCGGAGCAGATGTCTGCGCCGTGTATGCGGTGGAATCGGAGCCGAGCGAATACGGCCTTGTAAATGTAAAGTATGTCGATGAGTACGGAAATGAGGTTTTCATAGACGATGGCAAATCGGAGCCGTATAACTCGGCGCAGGTGTATCCGGCGTCGTATGACCTTAGAAACTACGGAATGGTTACCGGTGTCAGGAATCAGGGCAAATCCGGAAACTGCTGGGCATTTGCCGCAATAGGTGCGCTGGAGTCGAGCTTTCTGAAAAAGGGCTTGGGAACGTCGTCAAATACCGACTTTTCCGAGGCGCATCTCGTATGGTTCGCACAGAGAAGCTATGTGTCCGATACGAACGATCCGACCCGCGGAGACGGCTTTACAAAGCAATCGCCGTATGAAAGCGGCGGCAATCATTGGACTGCAACTTCGGCTTTGGCGCGCGGTTCGGGAGCGGAGCTGGAGTCATCCTTCCCGTTTTATCCGTATGACCTTTCAAAGATGGGCAACTACAGCGAGAGCGACCGCTACAGAACATACGCACGCCTGACGCAGGAGAATAATATCGATGCAGGCGACAGAAACTCGATAAAATCCGCAATTATGAATACCGGCGCGGTGGTAACAAGCTATTACTCCGACAAGCAGTACTTAAACACCGGGAATTACTCGTATTACTGTGATTACGATTACGACACAAATCACGAGGTCATCGTAGTCGGCTGGAATGATAATTATTCAAAGGACAACTTCAAGTCCGGCTATCGCCCTTCAGCAAACGGCGCTTGGCTCTGCCGTAACAGCTGGGGAACAAGCTGGGGCAACAGCGGGTATTTCTGGCTGTCGTACAGCGATATGACGCTTGGCAGCTTTGTGTCATATGAGGCCGACATGCAGGAGTTCGACAATGAATACCAATATACCGGATATTACGGCGGCAGCAGTATTTATTACCAAAATAGGAGCACTATCTACGGTGCAAATATCTTCCGCAGTAAGGATTACGAAAAGCTCACGTCGGTTTCTTTTAACACCGTCAATATGAATACGCAGTATAAGATAGAGATTTATACGGATATTCCGGAGAGCTCGGCAGATCCAACGTCCGGCGTTCTTGCTTCGTCCGCGACCGTGTCCGGAACAGAGCAGTACCGCGGATTTCATACTGTAGATTTGCGCACCGAAGTTTCACTCAGCCCGGGAGAAAGATATGCGGTGGTGATAACGCTGTCTGTTGGCGAGGGGGAGGCAAATCTTCCCTTAGAGACCGGAACATATGCCCACAGCGAGCCCGGACAGAGTTATTATTCAAGTAATAAGTCAACTTGGACCGACAGCAACAGCAAAGGCTACGGAAATGTAGTTTTGAGAGCCTATACATGCTACTCTAAAGGAGATTTGGATAAGGACGGCACTGTTTCCGCCGCCGATATCACATTGCTGAAAAAGGCGGTTGCGGGTCTTGTGACATTTACCGGAAGTGATTTTGACAAAGCGGATATAAATTCCGACGGCAAACTCACTTCAAAGGATGTAACGCTTCTTAAACGCAGGGTTTACATAGGCTGACAAGCCGAAATAATCAAAATAATACCGACGGCCTACTGTCCGAAAAGCACGGACAGCAGGCCGTCGGTATGTTTTGTTTTTTATTATTTACTTGGTGTTTTGAGTGTACGCACCGCATTGATTATCGCCAGCATCATCACGCCGACATCGGCAAATATTGCAAGCCACATTCCCGTGATTCCGAATGCGCTCAGTATAAGCACGGCGAATTTCACCGTCAGCGCGAGGATGATGTTTTCATAAACAATATGCATGGTCTTTCGCGAACATGCAACTGCCGCAGCTATTTTTGAGGGCTTGTCGTCCATCAGCACGACATCCGCCGCCTCTATCGCCGCGTCACTGCCCAGCGCGCCCATAGCTATTCCTATGTCGGCGCGGGCGAGCACCGGGGCGTCGTTGATGCCGTCGCCGACAAATGCGAGCGCTTCTCCGGCATTTTTTTCGTCTATCAGGCGTTCGGCAATAGAGACTTTGTCGGCCGGCAGAAGTCCCGCGTGAAATTCGTCCAGGCCGAGCTTGGCCGCGACATCAGCCGCTACAGCCTCGCTGTCACCGGTCAGCATGACCGCCCTTTTTACACCCTGCGACCGGAGCGCCTTTATCGCTTGGGCGGAATCGGATTTGATGCGGTCGGAAATTACGATATGACCCATGTATATGCCGTCCTGAGCAATGTGGACGGTGGTTCCGACAGTGCGGCATTCGTGCCACTCGGCGCTCTCTCGCTCCATCAGGCGCGGGTTGCCGACGGCTACGCGGTGTCCCCTGTAATCGGCTATTATTCCGAGCCCGGATATCTCCTCCACACTTCCGAGCGCCGCGCGGTCGACGTGGCCGCCGTGAGCGGCTACTATCGATTCGCCTATCGGGTGAGTGGAAAAGCTTTCTGCAGCCGCCGCAAGATCCAGCAGCTCGGCTTCGGTTATCTTTTCCGGGTGGATAGCAGTTACTTCAAAAACGCCTTCGGTGAGTGTTCCCGTCTTGTCGAAAACGATTGTTTTTACGCGCGACAGCACCTCAATGTATGTCGAGCCCTTGATGAGTATGCCCTGCCTTGATGCGCCGCCGATACCTCCGAAAAAGGACAGCGGAACAGAAATGACCAAGGCACAGGGACAGCTCACTACGAGAAAAATTAGCGCACGGTTGAGCCATATGCCGAATTGCTGTCCGGTAAAGACAGGCGGCAGGACGGCGAGAAGCACTGCCGCTGCAACCACCGCGGGAGTATAAATGCGGGCAAAACGGGTGATAAAGGCTTCGCTTTTGGCTTTTTTTGCGGTTGCGTTTTCCACGAGGTCGAGTATGCGTGCGACTGTGCTGTCTGCGGCGCACGAAGTGACCTCGGCGCGGATAACGCCCGAAAGGTTGACTGTGCCGCTGATAACGCAGTCACCGCGCCCCAGCTCCTGCGGCAGCGCTTCACCTGTCAGTGCGGAGGTGTTTACGGTGGTCGATCCTTCTGTTATCCTTCCGTCCAGCGGGATGCGCTCGCCGGGACTGATGATAATGGTTTCGCCGACCTCCACCTCGTCGGGGCTTACGGTGACCGCGACCCCGTTACGCACTACCGTAGCACTGTCCGGACGGATATCCATCAGCGCCGCTACGCTCTTCCGGCTTTTTCCGACCGCGACCGATTGAAAAAGCTCTCCGGTCTGGTACAGCACCATGACGGTGACTGCTTCGGGATAATCTCCTATGACAAACGCTCCGGCAGAGGCAACCGCCATAAGGAAGTTTTCGTCGAAAACCTGTCCCCTCAGAATATTGCGTATTGCCGACAGTATTATGTCATATCCGCTGATAATGTAGGGGACGAGATAGACTGCGAGACCGACGGCGTTTCCGTTAGGTATTTTACCAAACGGAACAAAGTGCAGCCCGCAGAGCAAAATCGCGGAGATAATTATTCTGATTAGATTCTTTTTTTGGCGGCGATTCATCTGCTGTCTCCTTTGCTTATAAATCTACCGTGCAGTCGGGCTCGAGCTTTTTTACTGCCTTTAATATCTGCTTTTCGATTTCCGGGAAGTCCGCTTCCTCTGCTTCAACAGTCAGCTTTTCGGCAAAAAAGCTGAGCGAGGCGTGCTTGACTCCGGGCAGCCTGACCACCGCTGCTTCTATTTTTGCTGCGCAAAATGCACAGTCGATATTGTGAATGCCGTATGTCTTTTTCATGTCATTTATCCTCCCTTTTGATCCTTTCCAGTATATGCTCGTTGCCCTGATTTATCATGGTGCGCACATGGTCGTCTGCGAGAAAATAATATATAGTTTTGCCCTCGCGGCGGCTGCCGACCAGACGGGCGCTCTTTAGCAGCTTGAGCTGATGCGAGACCGCCGACTGCGTCATGTTCAGAAGCTCCGCTATGCCTCCGACGCACAGCTCGCTCTCAAAAAGCACATACATTATTTTCATTCTCGTGGTATCGCCGAATATGCGAAACAGCTCTGCAAGGTCAAAGAGCTGATTGTCATCCGGCATTTCGTTTTTTATCATGCCGACGATATTATCGTGGCTGTGTTTGGCTGAATGCGGCATATATGAACATCCTTTCATATGAATTACTGTTCATATTATATTATCAGTTTTCTGCTTTGTCAATAGTCTGAATGAAAAAAATCAAAAAAATCGGCGCATTACTTTCCTTGTTGTATTTGAAGTGCAAATGGATTATAATACAGTTACAAAATAAAAATTAGAAAAGGACAGTTACGGCATGAAAAAATCTTTTTCACTTTCAACGGTTGTCCGCATAGTTCTTTGCATTGTTGCGGTTTTCGCCATTTTCTGGTTCGAGCTTCCGCCGCTCAATTTGCGCAGCAAGGATTTTTGGATATTTCTGATTATATCGGCGGCAGTGTGCTTTGTGATAATGTCGTTCGGCTGGCTGTGCGATTTCTTAAAGGGACTCAAGGAAGACCCGCTTGAATCCCGGTCGGCAGTTAAGTCGCTCGGAAAACCGGCTAAGGTTTTGCTTATCTGCATAGGCGCCGTTATTGCTTTTATATTGGTTGCGTCGCTTGTCGGCAGTCAGGTATTTAACGCTTCCCGATATGAAAAGATACTGACGCTTGAAGACGGCGACTTTAATGTCGATGTGGCAGAGCTTGAAATGTCGCAGATACCGGTCGTTGACCGCGATACCGCGTCGCGCCTGGGCCAGCGAAAGCTGGGCGAAATGTCCGACCTCGTCAGTCAGTTTGTCATAGAGGAGGACTATACGCAGATAAACTATCACGGTGTTCCCACCCGCGTCACTCCGCTCGCCTACGGCGATATTATCAAGTGGCTGGGAAACTGCGCAGAGGGTATTCCGGCGTATATAATGGTGGATATGGTTTCGCAGGAGACATCGCTTGTGCGGCTTGACAACGGTATCCGCTACAGCAACAGCGAGTATTTTATGAGATATTTGCCGAGATATCTCCGCTTTAAGTATCCGACTAAGATATTTGACAATATTTCGTTTGAAATAGATGAGGAGGGCACTCCGTATTGGGTCGCCTCTACCGTGGACTACAGGATAGCGCTTTGGAGCGGCAGGGATGTCGGCGGCGCCGTGCTTGTAAATGCGGTCACCGGTGAGAGCGAGTACTACGATTTTGAGGATATTCCGGCTTGGGTGGATCAGGTGTTCGATTCGGAAATGATTATAGATCAGCTCACCTATAACGGAAAGTACCGCTCCGGATTTATCAATTCGATATTCGGACAGAAGGGCGTGCTGCAGCCGACCGCCGGCTACAATTATATCGCCGTGGGAGATGATGTTTATCTCTATACCGGCATGACCAGCGTTATGAGCGATGAGTCGAACGTGGGCTTTGTACTCGTCAACCTTCGTACAAAGGCGGCGCGGTTCTACAGCATACCCGGTGCCGAGGAGTATTCGGCTATGAGCTCTGCCGAGGGTCAGGTTCAAAACCTCGGTTATGTCAGCACCTTCCCACTGCTTTTGAATGTTTCGAATAGGCCAACCTACTTCATGTCGCTCAAGGATGGCGCGGGACTTGTTAAGATGTACGCCTTTGTAGACGTCGCAAATTATCAGGTGGTCGGCACGGGAAATACTATCGACGAAGCCCGCAAGAACTATATTTCAAAGCTTCGTGTGGAAGATCGGGATATCGTGGATAAGGAGGAAATAAGCGTTGAAGGTACCGTCGAGGCTGTCGGCTCGGCCGTGCTTGACGGAAATACCGTTTACTTCATCCGCCTCACCTCCGGCGAGGATGTGTATTCCGTTCCGATAAAGCTCTCTGACAGCCTTCCGTTTGTACAGCCCGGAGACAGCGTTTCGCTCACTCTTGCGGGCGCCGAGGTGACGGCGTTTCAGCTGAAATAAAGCACTTTCAAAGCATTTTTGAAAAACCAGTCAAATATTTGCCAAAACAAAAAAGGAAGCAAATGCTGTCTGTTCTAAAGGGCAGTCTAATATTCGCAATAAAACACCGACTGAAAATGGGATTTTTCCCTACTTTCAGTCGGTGTATTTTGTCTTATGCTTTATCAAGCAACGACTTTGGGTATTCAAAGTCCGTATAAAATAAAAGCGAAATATTTATCTTAATACAAATGTGTTAATTTGAGGAGCAAAAGAAATATTTCTTATAGCACACAGCAAAATAGTCAAGGACCCATATTAATCATCTCAAAATGGCATTTCATCTTCATTGAGGTAAGTATTGGAATTGCTGTTTGGATACATCATTTGTAAATACTTTATATCAGATTCCCATTTTGCGATTGCATTACTCATATTTTTACAGGACATTTTTGCTTTTTCTACATTGTGTTTAAGGTGTGCGATTATATTGTCAATGGTATTTAGACCTGAATCGACAATACACTCAAGTAGTATGTGTCTCTGTTCATCACTTAAGGTGTTTCTATCACTGACGCTATAACCGCTTTGAGATAGTAATATAGGCGCATATATTGTTGGTCTATGATATCTTGCATTCGGATTTATGTAAAACTGCTCGTATGACAGTTTTTGACAAATAGCAATTCCATTTTTTTGTAGTTCTTTATAATCATGTTCATTGATAAAATATAAGTTTTTTTCTTTGCAATATGAAATAATGATTTCTTGTTCGATTTGTTGTCCGGCGGGGGTTAAGATGCGTATGTCTCTATTTACAGTAGCATTGCTATGTGAATCTATTTCAATATTATGAGGGACAATAATTAAGTAATCATTAAATAGTATTTTATGATAATCGTATCCTTCTGAAAAACATTTAACAATATCCAAATTGTCTGGCAACTCACTCATTTCTTGTAACATTTCTTTAACTTCGTATGACGAGAATATATCCCTAATCAATTCTTGATATTTTCCATCGATACTCGCTGTTAGACTAAAAAAATCTGAAACATACTCAAAATCATAATATGTTTGATTATATGATCTAGATATAGATATTTGAATTAAATACTCATCATATTCAGGGTAGATATTTTTTTTTGACATCCATGTTCGAACATCTCTTTTGTTTGAAAAAAGTTTACTCGTTAAAGCGTCAACAACAGAACGTCTAACACAGGCAATATCCTTGTGCGTGGTTGTTGATAACCATACATCGTAATCATCATCATTACCTTCTAACTTAATAGAACATGATCCACATTCTATTGTGATGCTATCAATGTGCCCCTGAATATACCAATGCGGCAACTGCTCAATAGGACACACATCAAGCAATTCAAACGGAATATTAACATTCTGTCCAAACAATAATGCTGGGAATGTATCACATAAATCAAGATTATTCTCGGCTCTTTCTGTATAGTACGAAATTGATTTATTATTCCAATAATTATAATAATAATTAATATTGGGGTCATAGACAATATCATCATATACAGCTTTTCGATAATTGACAACTTCTTCTTTAATAAACTTGGCTGCCTTATTATATTTGAATTTACAAACCGGGCACTCAAAGATTTCATTTGTATCATTACCAGCATACTTTGTAAAGCAAACAGGGCAAGTTAAATCTGCGCTTTTATTTCTAATAAATGAATATTCTTCAACTGTACCCTCGAACTTAATGTTACCATTTTTATCATATAATTTCATAGTATCCTCTATTAATAAAAAGATCGTTTGTCACTGTTTTCAAAATATTGCTTTTGTAATATGTTTAAGCTGCGAAACATCATCGAAATGTGCGATTTTGTAATCTTTGCAAACAGGGATTTATTTAAGCTGATTATATCGCATATGTGAATTATATCATATAATTGTGAAAATTCCACTATTACATGTACTTGGCGGTACGGTTTCCCAAGCTATCAACATTTCTTTTGGTATGAATTGCCCATAAAAGTGAATAAAACAGCCGAATCAGAACGGTTATTCAACAAAAATCGCTTTCATTCGGCTGTTTTGTATTTAAAATCGCGATAATAAAGCAGACTGATACATATATCAGCCTTAATAAGTGTGCGCACTTACTCACCCCATAATGGTGATAGTGCTTCAAAAGTGTCCTTAAGAACACACGCCCAAAGCTTCCTTTTTTGTCATTTAATTGCACTCATCCCGGCTCAGCCTTGCCCGGTGACTTCAAAATACGCCATGACCGCGTCGCAGTCCGTGCCGTTTTGGCTCCAAATATAAAGGTGTTGCCTGTCATTCTCGACAAACAGCTTCAAGAATTCGCTTTTGGTCAGGCTTTTGTACTCGATAGAGCTGCCGCCCGAGCCGTCTGCGGCGGAAATGCGCGTTTCGGTGAAATACTTTGTTTCGTCGGTAAGAGCCATTTCGGTGTAGCTCGGACTATCCTCTGTGCCGTCAAAATCGTAGAGATAAGGCAGCGTTTCCAGCTTATCGTCCTTTACTCCGGTGCATACTGTGTCCATGTCGTATGACGACGGCATAAACTCGCCGAGCAGCTCGCTGCCTGTGACGCTGTGATTTTCCTGTGTCATAGTTGCAATCTTTACGGCGAATATTACGATGCAAAATACCGCCAGCAGTACGGTAGCTATGATATATATTCTGTCCTTTTTGTTTTTCAAGTGCTCATCTCCTTGTTATTTTGACGGATAGGCAAGTCGTTTTTCGTCCCAGCCGTTAGTTGCTTCAAGAAAGGCGCGTGCGGTTTTTTTCGCTTCGTCAAGATCGTGAAACAGGTAGTTTCCGCATTCACGTCGCTCCGAACCCGGAATTTTACCCTCAAAATCCGAGGCAAATTCAAAGGCGTCGCGTATAAGCTTTATTGCGTCCGCATAAGAAATATCGTCAAAAAACACGGCGTAGCATCCGGTAAGACATCCCATCGGCCCGAAATATACCACGCTGTCGGAAAATGCGCTGTTTCTCAGATATGTAGCGCCGAGGTGCTCGAGCGTGTGCAGCGCTTCCGGCTTGACGGACTCCCGGTTGGGGACAGCAAGCCGAATGTCGAGGGTATAGGTGTTTCTGTCTGTTCGGGAGAGAAAAATCCCCTTGCCAATAAGGTCGTGATCTACCGTAAAGCTTTTTATTTTTTTCATAGGTTTCTCCGTTTGTTTTTTATACAAATATGGCGGTTGTGTGTCGGTCTGCCGTTTTTCGGTCGTTACCCGCAAGCGCAGGACGGACGGTTAATTATATCGCGCACTATTTCGCCTGCTATTATCAGCCCCGCGGACGACGGCACGAAGCTTATGCTTGCCGGCGTTCTCTTTTCGGGATCGGTTTTCAGTATATCCGGCCGCGGCTCCGGCGACCATACCACTCGCAGATGTTTGAGCCCGAGCTCTTTTACGCCCTTGCGCACGGCGCGGCAGAGCGGGCAGGTGTGCGTGGAAAAAATGTCGTCCGCACGAAACTGAGTAGGGTCCAGTTTGTTGCCGGTGCCCATGCAGGATACTATTTTTATCCCAAGCTCGTCGGCGCGCTTTATCAGCAGCAGCTTTGCGGGAATACAGTCGATTGCGTCGGCGATGTAGTCCACGCCTGTGTAATCCGGCTCACTGCCGTCTCCCACGCGAATGATTTCCGTTTTGATATCCGCGTCGGGGTTTATCGATTTCATTCGCTCACGCATGGCGTCGCACTTGAATTTTCCTACGGTGTCATGAGTGGCTTCAAGCTGGCGGTTAATATTTGTTATATCTACTTTGTCGCTGTCTACCAGTACAAAACTGCCGATGCCTGCGCGGCAGAGCGCCTCGGCGACATAGCTTCCCACACCGCCGACTCCTACTACCATTACGCGTGTATTATGCAGCTTTTCAAGCGCCTGCGAGCCGATTAGCCGCTCGGTGCGCGAAAAAATCCCGTTCATTTGAATTATTGACCCTTTCGGAAAGTTGAGCGCTTTTGCATGTTGAAGATGTTGTTTATCCCACTGACCTCAGTGCGTTTCGTACCACGATTTCCCCACGCCGACATCGGCGCGCAACTCAACCGTAAGGCTGACGGCAGATTCCATCTCCTGCTTGAGCAGCCTTGCGGCCTCCTCTGCCTTGTTCTCGGGGCATTCGATTATCAGTTCGTCGTGAACCTGCATGATAAGACGGGCCTGCGGTATTTCCTTTTCCAACCGCCTGTCGGTGTTGACCATGGCAAGTTTAATTATATCGGCGGCAGTCCCTTGGATAGGGGTGTTCATGGCAATCCTTTCGCCGAAAGCGACTGTCGGTTTTTTTGTTGCCGAAAGCTCGGGTATATACCTGCGTCTGCCGAACAGAGTGGTCACATAGCCGTCGCGCTTTGCCTCGGCCTTTACCCGTTCGAGGTAGTCGCGCACTGTCGGGTAGCTTTCAAAATACCGTTCGATATATGCCGCCGCCTGCGCGCGGGAGGTGCCTATATCCACCGAGAGCGAGTAGTCACCAATACCGTAGACAATGCCGAAGTTGACCGCCTTGGCGTTTTTGCGCATTTCGGGCGTAACATGCTCGGGTGCGACGTGAAAAATCTCGCTTGCCGTCTGGGTGTGGATATCCCTGCCGGAGTTAAAGGCCTGAGTAAAGGCGCGGTCTCCCGAAATATGCGCGAGAAGCCGCAGCTCTATCTGAGAGTAGTCGGCGTCTATCAGCATTTTTCCCTCGTCGGCGACAAAGAAGCGCCTCAGCTCGCGCCCCTGCGGAGTGCGGACCGGAATGTTCTGTAAATTGGGCTCAACTGATGACAGACGCCCGGTTTGCGTCTGTGTCTGCAAAAATTGCGTGTGTATCCTGCCGTGTGCGTCCACCTGCCGCGCCAGACCGTCCACATAGGTGCCGATAAGCTTGCTGAGCGCGCGGTAATCCAGTATCATCGAAACCACCGGCGAAAAACCCTTGAGCTTGTCGAGCGTCTCTGCGTCGGTGGAGTAGCCGCTCTTGGTTTTCTTTGAGTGCGGCAGATTGAGCTTGTTTTCCGAAAAAAGGACATCGGAAAGCTGTTTGGGAGAATTGAGGTTGAAGCTTTCTCCGGCTTGAGCGTAAATCTCGCTTTCCAGCTCTTTCATACGGGCTCTCAGCGTGTCTCCGTATTGAGCCAGCTCGGCCGTCAATATCCTGAAGCCGCGCATTTCGGCTTTCGCCAGCACCCGCGCAAGCGGCAATTCGATATCGTAGTACAGTCTGTGCATGCCGAGCTGTTCAAGCTCCTCGGACAGTATGCGCCTGAGCTCGGGAAACAGTCCCAGCGAAAATTTCGGGTCGGCGGCGCGCTGAGTGCCTATCGAACGCTTGAGATATATAAATGCTATCCGTTCAAGCCCGGTTGCGTTGTCGCCCGGATTGACGAGATACGCGCCGATTGATATGTCAAAGGCGGCATTCAGCCCGTCGGCGCTGTCGTCTCCGGTCAGGCGATGGTACAGGTGACAGTAGTCCTTGTAGCTGAATACCGTCGGACGGATTCTTCTCATAAGTTTGGCTATGTCTCCGGTAATATGCATGACTTCGCCGTTTTTCAGTATATAGACATTGTCGTCTTTGTCAAAGGCAAAGCAGAGGTCGCCCCCGTCGGCAATGCTGTCTGCGTCTAAGTCTGTTACGGGGCAGTTGTCCTCGAGCCCGTCGAGCGGATCGCCCTCACTTTGCACGCTGTCAATGCTGATTTGCAGCTGTGCCTCGGCAGGCTGTTCGGGAGCAGTCTCGCGGCTGTGCCCTTCGAGATCTTTGAGCATCTTGAAGAATTCAAGCTTTGTGAAAAGCTCGCGCAGCGCACCGATGTCGGGCTCCCTGACCTCCAGCCGGTCGAGCGCAGGCACTCCCGGGACGTCGGTTTTAATTTTTGCAAGATATCGGCTCATGAATGCGCTGTCCTTGCCTTCCGTCAGCTTACGGCGCAGGCTGTCCGACAGCTTCATATCGTTCAGACCGTCGTACAGCGCGTCAAGACTGCCGGTTTCGCCTATCAGCTTGATCGCACCCTTTTCGCCGATGCCGCGCACCCCCGGAATGTTGTCGGAGGTATCTCCGGCTATCGCCTTTACATCGATGAGCTGTTCGGGCGAAAGCGAGTATTTTTCACGTATGACTTCGGGGGTAATGCTTTCGTCTCCGGCGGTTGCGGCGAGAATGACGGTGGTCATATCGCTAACAAGCTGAAATGAGTCCCGGTCTCCCGTTACGATAAATGCCTGAACTCCGCCGCGGTTTGCATTTGCCGCCGCCGTGCCCAGAATGTCGTCGGCCTCAAAGCCGGGAGTCATTATTACATTCAGACCGAGCAGCTCGGACACGCGGTGAATATACGGCACCTGAACAGAGAGCTCCTCCTTCATGGGCGAGCGCGTCGCCTTGTAGCCGTCGTAATATTTGTGGCGGAAGGTCGGCTCCCTTACATCAAAGGCGACTGCCGCATAATCGGGCTTGAGCCTGTCCATGTGCTTCTTGACAATGGTGACAAAGCCGTAGATGGCGTTGGTTTGCAAGCCCTCCTTGTTTGAGAGCGGCCTCACGCCGTAAAAGGCGCGGTTCATTATGCTGTTGCCGTCGAAGATAAGTAGCTTTTTCATGATTTCGCTTTCTTATTCACTGAAGTATTGATTTATTAAAGTATGACCGGACTTTCGTCAAAGTCCAGCTCACCGCGGCTTAAATCGAGCGTTGCGCCTATGCCTATCGGAATGATGGCGTTGTTCGCGCCGTGCCCGAAGTCCGCACATTTTACAAACGGTCTTGCCGTCCTTGCGGCATATCTTTCGATGAGGGAATTCAGGTCGTCGCGCTCGACGGTATCGTAGTCGCCGAAAATAACCGCGTCAACATTGCGAAAGAGCGCGCTCTGGGAGATGTGAGCAAAATACCTCTCCACCGCGTCAACGCTTGAAAAGCTGGTGTAGTCCTCCAAAAAGAGAATGTAGCGCCTGTCGGGATCAAACGGAAGATATTCGGTTCCCACCATCAGCGCAAAGTTGGCGAGATATCCTCCTATAGTAGTGCCGTGTATTTTTTGACCGCGTCCGCCGTATATTTTCCACTCGGAGCCGCGCTGAAAATGCCTGTCGCCCTCCATGAGCGCCGCTTCGAAGCAGCGCAGATTGTGGTCGGTAAGATTGCGGAAGGTGCAGAGCGCCGAGCCGTACATGGTCATAAAGCCGCACCTGCAGGTGATTGCGTTCATGGGCGTTGTCGAGTCGCTGTAGGAACAGAAAATCTTGGGGTGTTTTGCGATTTCCTCATAGTTCAGCAGCGGCAGAACCTCGTTGGAGGTTTCCCCTCCCGAGAAGAGTATGGCGTTTACGCTGTCGTCGCAGAACATTTCGAGTATGTCGGCCGCTCTCTGCTCCGGAGTTCCGGCACTGCCGAAGTCTGAGCTGAACATGTTTTTCGCGGTTTTTATCTTAAAGCCGAGCTCGCTGAGCTTTCCGCACTCGGCCGCAATATCCTCCGGGGCCGTGCGGTAGCACGGCGCGATAAGCCCGATGGTATCACCTTTTTTGAGTCTGTTCGGTTTATTCATGAGAGTTTCTTCCTTGTTAATATTATCCCATTTTTATTATACAATATCAGAATAAAAAAAACAATAAGCAGCGCAGTGGCTTCTGCTTATTGTTTTTTGTCTGTAAAATCTGTTCAGTTGCCGTTTGATAAGTCCTGATTTGTTTTTGTGAAAAAGCCGCGCCTTTTCCAAATCGCGTTGACGGCCGATATGGCAATTATGCCGTTGACTGCGCCGAGTATCAGCCCGACCAATACGTCGGACGGATAATGGACATATAGATAAACCCGCGAAAATGCCATTATCACGGCGCATATTGCCGCCGGAATTCCGAATCTTCTGTCGAAGTGCCACAGCACCGCCGCCGCCTCCGCGCATATCAGCGTGTGCCCCGACGGAAATGAGTAGTCTGAAAGATGGGGTATCAGCACATTGATACCGGTGTTGATGTCATACGGCCGTACTCTGCCGACAAGCGGCTTCAGGCCGAGATTGACCGTCAGGGCGCCTATCGCAAAGGACAGCGCTAGCGTCACGCCGAGCTTACGGTATTTTTTGGTGATCATAAGCCCTATTGCAATCGCTATCCAGAAGATTCCCGCTTCTCCGAAAAAACGCCAGCAGGAGGCCAGCACATCGAGAAAAGCGCATTTAATATTGCTTTGTATCCAGTCCAAAATTGCGAAATCGAGTCGGGTTATGGCTTCAAACACTCATTCTTGCCCCTCTTTCCGTAAAATACAAGCATATTATATCAGAATTCGGAAAAAAAGAAACCTAAAACAGAAAACTTTCTCAGTCCTGAATGCCCGGGAGCTTGGGAATGCATGCGAATCCGCGCTCCAAATCCTCGTCGCTCGGGATATAGTCGGTCATTGTGCCGTTGTTGTAGGCCGTGTATGCCGCGAGGTCAAAGTAGCCTGTACCTGTAAGACCGAACAGAATGCTCTTCTCTTCGCCGGTCTCCTTGCACTTGAGCGCCTCGTCTATCGCTACTCTTATCGCGTGTGAGGACTCGGGTGCGGGAAGAAGACCCTCGACCCTTGCGAAAAGCTCTGCCGCTTCAAATACCTGCGTCTGCTCCACCGCTCTCGCTTCATCCAGACAACCGTCGTGATAAAGCTCGGAGAGGATCGGGCTCATACCGTGATATCTCAGACCGCCGGCGTGGCTCGGAGAGGGAATAAATCCGGAGCCGAGAGTGTACATCTTTGCAAGCGGAGTGACCTTTCCGGTGTCGCAGAAGTCATAAGCGAAGCGGCCGCGCGTCAACGACGGGCAGGAGGCAGGCTCAACCGCGATGAAGTGCGGCGCTTTCTTTCCTGCCAGCTTGTCTGCCATAAAAGGCGCCATAAGACCGCCGAGATTGGAGCCGCCTCCGGCGCAGCCGATAACTATGTCGGGGTAAATATCTACCTTTTCAAGCGCCGCTTTGGCTTCCTGACCGATAATGGTCTGATGGAGTATTACCTGGTTTAATACGCTTCCGAGAACATAGCGGTAGCCGTCGGAGGAGACCGCCTTTTCGACTGCTTCGGAAATTGCCGTGCCGAGACTGCCGGTGCTGCCCGGAAATTCTGCGAGGATTTTTCTGCCTACCTCGGTGGTGTCGGAAGGAGAAGGAACTACAGTAGCTCCGTAGGTTTCCATTACCGCCTTACGGTAGGGCTTCTGCTCTGCCGAGCATTTAACCATGAATACCTTGCAGTCGAGCCCGAAGTAGCCGCACGCCATTGAAAGCGCCGTGCCCCACTGACCTGCGCCGGTCTCGGTGGTTACACCCTTTAAGCCCTGCTCCTTTGCGTAATATGCCTGTGCGATAGCGGAATTGAGCTTGTGGCTTCCGCTTGTGTTTCCGCCCTCGTATTTGTAGAATATTTTTGCCGGTGTTCCGAGCGCCTTTTCAAGGAAATAGGCTCTTACGACCGGAGAAGGACGGTACATTTTGTAGAAATTGCGTACCTCCTCGGGTATCGGAATAAAGCGGTCGGTCGCGTTAAGCTCCTGGCGCGCCAGCTCGGTGCAGAAAATAGGCGTCATATCGTCGACCGTCATGGGTTTGAGCGTACCCGGATGAAGCATCGGACTGTGGTCGGTCTTCATGTCGGCGCGCACATTGTACCAATATTTCGGAATTTCATCCTCCGACAGATAAATTTTGTAAGGCATCTCTTTTGACATTTTCTTTTTCTCCCTTCAAAAAAATCGGTTGTGGAGGGATAAGAGCACAAAAAAACTCCCATCCCATGCTTATCATGCAGGGACAAGAGTTAAACTCCTGCGGTGCCACCCGGCTTGATGCCCAATATACGGGCAATCCACTCAACTCGCACACTTCATGCGAAGACACTTGGTAACGGGGAGTCTCGTCCCGTCTCTCCTAATAGGAAAAATCCTTTCGGTTTGCCCTCATCGGTCCATTCGGGAACGCCTCTGTACCGCAATCTCACCGCCTGCGGCTCTCTTTGAACATATCGGTTAGCTCCGTACTACTCCGAATCAACGGTTTATGCTGAAATTATATGCGCGCAAAATTTGTTTGTCAAGTGTTTTTTGAATTTTTTTATTTTTGCCGCACAGCTGTTTGCGCGTCAGGCTTTGTTCTATTGACAAACGCTGAGTTACAGGGTAGAATACAGGATGAAATAAAAATTTCTGAAAGGAATTATTCATAATGAAAAAAGTAAAGTGGGGCGTCCTCGGCGCAGGCGGAATCGCCGACAGAAGAACTATTCCCGGCATGATGCTTGCAGACAATGCAGAGCTTGTGGCGGTAATGGAGATCAATATGGAGCTTGCCGAAAAGTTCCGCGCTAAGTATAATGCTAAGCGCGCGTACGACAATACCGAGGATCTTGTAAACGATCCGGAGGTCGAGGCTGTTTACATAGCTTCTCCGGTTATTTATCACAAGGATCAGGTGCTGGCGGCAGCAAAGGCAGGCAAGCATATTCTCGTTGAGAAGCCCATCGCTAAGTCGATAGAGGAGTGCAACGAGTTGGTCGAGGCTTGCAACAAGGCAAATGTCCTTACCGCAACCGGATTTGTTATGCGCTACAATGCCTATAATATGGCCATGAAGAAGATAGTTGAGGAAGGCAAGCTGGGACAGATAGTTTCCTGCCGCGGTCAGCTGACCTGCTGGTATCCCGAAATTCCCGGAGCATGGCGTCAGAAGAAGGAGCTTTCGGGAGGCGGCGCGCTGATAGATATGGGCGTTCACTGCATCGATTTGATAGAGTACATCACCGGCGCCAAGACCACTGAGGTAGTCGGATTTAATGAGACAAAGTCCTTCAAGTACGATGTTGACGACTCTTCAAACATCCTTCTGAAGCTGTCCAACGGCGCTACCGCTTATGTTGATTCACACTTCAATATTCCCGACGCCGCCGCTAAGTGCCGCCTTGAGATTTACGGCACAAAGGGCTCAATTCTCGCCGAAGGCACCATAGGTCAGGTGGACGGCGGCAAGGTTGAGGTAGTTATCTCGGACGCAGAGGGCTACGATGCAAACCAGACGCGCAACGAGGTCAAGCCGCTTGAGCTTGATGTGGAGCTCGGAAACCCCTACACCCGCGAGATAGAGTCGTTCTCCGATTCCATACTCAACGGCACAAAGATAAATGTCCCCATGACCGATGCGGTATGGGTTCAGAAGGTAGTCGAGGCGGCTTACCGTTCCGGCGAGGAGAAGAGAGTTATCGAGGTTAAGTAATTCTCACGCTTTGCGATTTGTAAGATTATAAAAAGAGGCAGTTTTTTCAAACTGCCTCTTTTTTTCGTCTTTGACTGAAATTTTCTTATTTTGCTATTTTTTTGATGTTTTCGAGTCGGTTGAGCGCCTCTTCAAGTGTCTCGCGCTTTTTGGCGAAATGAAAACGTATGTATCGGTTTTCGTTTTCACGGAAGAAGCTCGAGCCGGGCACCGCGCCTACTCCTACCGTGCGTGCGAGCTCCTCGCAGAATTCGAGATCGCTCTCGTAGCCGTATTGCGAGATGTCGAGCATTACATAGTATGCGCCCTCGGGAACGGTGTGGGTCAGCCCGAGCGAATCGAGCCCCGAGAGAAAGAAGTCCCGCTTTTCGGTATATAGCCGCGTCAGACTGTCGTAGTACGAGTCGGGGAATCTAAGCGCCGTAACCGCAGCCTCCTGCAATATGCTTGCCGCGCCCACCGTCAGAAAATCATGGACCTTGCGCGCGGTGTCGATAACCTCCGGCGGAGCGATGACATATCCCAGCCGCCAGCCGGTAACCGAGTATGTCTTGGAAAGCGAGCTTACGCTGATAGTGCGCTCGCGCATACCGTCAAGAGAGGCGATGTATGTGTGGCGGTGAGGCGCGAAGACTATATGCTCGTAAACCTCGTCGGTTATGACGAAGGAGTCGTATTTCTTTGCGAGAAAAGCAATCGTTTCAAGCTCTTGGCGTGAGAATACCTTGCCGCACGGGTTTGACGGGTTGCAGAGTATCAGAGCCTTCGGGTGCAGGCGGAATGCGTCCTCCAGCACCTCGGGGTCAAAGTCGAAGTGCGGCGGCTTGAGCGGCACAAACACCGGCTTGGCTCCGCAGAGAATGGTGTCGGCGCCGTAATTTTCGTAAAACGGCGAAAAAACTACCACCTTGTCTCCCGGGTCGGTTACGGACATCATGGCTGCCATCATGGCTTCGGTCGAGCCGCAGGTGACGACGATGTCGTCGGCGCTTACGGGAATGTTCATAAATTTGGCCTGTTTTTCGGCAAGCGCCTGCCTGAAGTTTTCCGCTCCCCAGGTCGTCGCGTATTGATGAGGCCCTGCCGCCGCTGTTTCACGCAGCTTTGCGGTCAGCTCTGCGGGCGGGTCAAAATCCGGAAAACCCTGGGAGAGATTGACGGCTCCGTATTGATTGGATATGCGCGTCATTCGGCGGATGACGGAGTCCGTAAAGCCCCGTGTTCTCTTTGATAATTCCGGCATTATATTATGTCCTTTCGGAAATTGGTTTTTACCTATTATACACCGTGAAACCGGCAAATTCAATATTGTCGGTCAGACATTTCTCATAATGCGGAAGCTTTCCGCAAGGTCGAGCTCGCCGTAGCCCGTGCGGACGTTGGGATATGTCAGTCCCTCGCTTCTTCGGCACCCGCGTACCATGTATGCCTTGATCTGATAGGTTGATAAGGATATGTCGTTTTTGCGTACTATGCCCCATTCGAGCATAAGCGCGGCGGCACCGGCGGTTATCGCACAGGCGACGCTTGTGCCGCTCATGGTGCCTTCCCCGTACGGATAGTAGCCTGCTACATCTACTCCCGGCGCAATCAGTGTGGGAACTATAAAATTACTGCGATTGGGACCCCAGGAGGAGTCGGGATAGAGGCTTCCGTTGCCTGCGTCCACAGCGCCCGTACAGATTGCGGTCGGCAGGGTTGCCGGAACGGTTACGGTGCCGTAGGGGGAGCTTGCGAGGAATTCGAGACCCGGCGGAGCGAAGCCGTTTATCGGCAGCCAGGCCTGATAATTGCCGCTCAGGATAATATCGCCGTACATTGTCACCGTCCATATTCCCTCGGTTGCGTCGTGTATTCTCAGCACCGTTTGCTGACTGCCCGTACCCTCGACGGGGAAGTAGTAGCTTATATCGACGGTTGAGCGCTCAAGCACCAGCCGTGATGAATAGGTAAGATTCGGTCGGGCGGGCACTTTCGAAACAAATTCTCCTGTGGGACTCCGCACAGCTATGGAAATGCGGTCTGATATCTCGTTCCAGAGCGTCATATATACATTACTGCCCTCGGTTCCTACCTTTATGTCCAGCATTGCCGTGCCCGGATCGGCGGGTATCTGCCCCTGCGCGTGGTGCCGCGCGCGCGTTTCGTTGCCTGCCGCAATGCACAGGCAGACTCCGCGCTGGCTTGATATGCCGCTCAGATATTCCTCAAAGATTGAGTAGCCGTCGTGACTGCCGAGGTTTGTTCCCAGCCCAATGAAGATTACGCACGGCTTGCCCTCGGCGCGCGCCTTGTTGAGTATGAATTCCGCACCGAGCATGATGTCAACCGAGCTGAAGGCGTTCTCGGCGCTGTCGGGTATCATGTAGTTAGTAAGGTAATACGGCTTGGCGCGCCTTAGCTTGACGGCGACTATTTCTGCGTCGGGAGCCGCCCCCGAAAAGCCGTCGAGCTCGCGCCCTGCGGATACCGAGGCGAGGAAGGTCCCGTGTCCCGACTCGTCTCTGCTCGGCAAGACGGTGTAAGGGTCGTCGGAACTCAGGGCCTGGTTTATGTCCTCGCGCGTGTATTCGTGCCCGAAATAAAAGCCGGCAGGCGGCGGCCCGGAGGCCGTCTGGTCATAAATGGAAATGATTTTTGTGCTTCCGTCCTCCCGTATGAACGGCGCGGCCGTGTAGTCTATTCCGGTGTCGATAATGCCGACTATCGTTTGGCTCCCCCGCAGTCCGAGAAGCGAGTCCGAGCGCACCGCGGTGATCCCGGCGTAGTTGAGGTCGCGCCGGTCAAGCGTGCCGAGAACCGTTGCGGCGGCGCTTACCGCGTCGGTGGCGCCGTTCCGTATCGTGTCCGAAAGAATGTCGTTTTTCACATAACATACGGCGTACCGCCCGGAGAGAATGTTGGTGACCGCCACACCCGAAAGCGACTCGAGAGTTCGCTCGGTGGAGGGATTGATTCTCAGTACAAAATCTGCGGTGTAGGGGGAAACCGCATACTGCATTTTTTCCTCCTCTGTCACAGAATATCACTCCCTTCCGATATCAGCTCTATGAACGCGCCGCATAAATTCAGCCTGCCGTAGCCCTCGGAGTTGTTAGGATAGGCCGTGAAACTGCGCCGGGACGCACTGCGGCGAAGATACGCCTTTATCTTTTGCCCGTACAAAAACGGGTCGTTTTTGCGTACCACGCCCCATTCCAGCATGAGAGCGGCACTGCCGGTGACAAACGGCGCGGCGAAGCTCGTGCCGGTATAGCGGTCGTAGCCTCCGCCGGCACGCGCAGACAGGACATTCACCCCCGGAGCGGCGATATCCGGCTTGAGGGGCAGGTTTTCTCTGCCGCGTCCCGAAAACAGCGCCGTGTTACCGACGGATGAGTTGTACGCCGCGACTGTTATGACCCGCCCGGCGGTGGCGGGACTGGTTATAGTGTTGTTGGGATCGGGAACGAGAAACGCGCTTGCAGAATCGGCGGCGGAGCTTGACGGCAGCCATATGTTAATTTCGCCGTCCACTATGCTGCGCGGATGCATGATAAGCCGCCACAGCCCCTGAGAGCCTATCTGCATCCCGCGGAATGTGACAAACAGCTCCTGCGACACGGTGTAGTTTGTCGGCAGACCGTAGAGCGCGCTGACCTCGCCGCCCTCGGCGCGGGATACCGAGGCGGTTCCGCCGCGGGCAAGCGAAAATACGGCTTGTCCCGACGGCGAGATCAGCGTAAATGTCACATCGTCGGCAAAATTTTTCCACAGCGTCAGATACGCCTCCGAGCCTGACAGCGAAAATACCGCGTCCGACGCTTCGCCGGCGGTTAATTTCGTGCTGAAATGGCGCCCTGCGTCTCCCTCGTTGCCGGCGGCGACTGTAACGGCGGCCTTCCATTCGCCGGATATGTCGTCTATAAAGTTTTCAAATAAGCTCATGGAGTCGTGCGGACTGTTGTTTGTTCCGTAGCTCAGATTGACAGAAAGCGGCATGTTTTCCTGTATCGCTCGGTCGAATACAAATCTGAGCGCGCGCATTATGTCGGTCGACTGCGCACTGCCGAGTCCGCTCCGCTCATCAAGCCTTACCGCGATTATCTGAGCTTTGGGTGCGACGCCGCGCTCCGCTCCCGAGCTTGCCGCGCCGTTGCCTGCCGCAATGCCCGCTACGGCGGTGCCGTGCCCAGATATATCCCGGCTCGGCACGACGGCATACGGCTCGCCCGAATTAAGAGCCTCGTCAATCATATCTTTTGTATATACAGCGCCCTTTTGCGCGCCGTCGGACGGCGCGGTCTGATCCCATATGTAAAGTATGCGTGTGCTGCCGTCGGGATTGCGAAAGTCCGGATGTGTGTAGTCTATGCCCGAGTCTATTATCGCGACTATCACGCCTTCCCCTGCGATGCCGAGCCCGGTGTCGGAGTTTACGGGCGGTACGCAGGCGGAGTCCAGCTCGTCCCTGAGCTGAAAATACAGCACTTTGTCGCGTTCTGTGTATTCCACCTCGCGAAAATCCCTCAGCATTTCGATTCTGTCCGTCGGCAGAGTTACTATGGCGTACGAACTGTTAAGAATTTCCGCTTTTCCGCCGACTGCCCGTGCGACGGCGGAAATATCTCCGTTGTATTTCACTATTACTTCCGTTTCGTCCATAATAATCAAATCCTCTCTTTCTGACATATTATATTCTATGACGGCTTTTGTCCGACACATACCGGAAAGAGAGGAAATGTAAGTAATATGAACAATTTTCAGAACACGGATTATACCGATACCGGCTTTTTGCGAGTCAATGTAACGGGCTTTGACAGGGTTACGCCGCTCGACGGCGCGACTGTGCGCATTACAGACCGGGACGATACGTTTGTCGTGGATGAACTCAGAACCGATTCGTCGGGGATGACCCCGGTCGTCGAGCTTTCGGCACCGCCCGAGGAGTACTCGGAGGAGGCGGGCTATAATAAGCCGTACAGCGAATACAATGTCACTGTTACGGCAAAGGATTTTTCGGAATTCAGAGTCAAGGGCGTGCAGATCCTGCCCACCTGCAACGCCGAGCAGACCTGCGTGCTTACGCCGCCTCCGACTACTTCTTCCGATACTGTTTTCATAGATCAAAACACGCTTTGGGGAATGTTTCCGCCGAAAATCGAGGAGGATCCGGTCAAGCCGCTCCCCAACGACAACGGCCTTGTAATATTGCCGGAGCCGGTCATTCCCGCTTTTGTGACCGTCCATCTCGGCACGCCGTCAAATACCTCGGCACGGAATGTCAGCGTGCCGTTTATAGACTATATAAAGAATGTAGCCTGCTGCGAGATATACGCCACCTGGCCGGAGGAAACGCTCAAGGCAAATATCATCGCCATTATTTCTCTTACGCTCAACCGCGTATATACCGAATGGTACCGCTCGAAGGGGTATGATTTCACCATAACCAATTCCACCGCCTACGACCAGGCATTTTCTCCTGACAGGAACATTTTCGACGAGATATCGGTTGTGGTGGACGATGTTTTCACCACCTACATCACACAGCCCGGTATCGCTCAGCCGCTTTTCGCGCAGTACTGCGACGGAAAGAGAGTACAATGTGCCGTCGGAATGCATCAGTGGGGTTCAAAGTCGCTCGGAGATCAGGGCTATTCGGCAATACAGATACTCCGCCGCTATTACGGAGCAAGCACCTATTTCAAGGAGGCCGCTCGGGTAGAGGGCGTGCCGCAGTCATACGGCGGCAGTCCGCTTTCCATAGGCTCGTCGGGACAGCCGGTACGGGTCGTTCAGTCTCAGCTCAATTCAATTGCAAATAATTATCCCGCCATAGGTAAGGTCGCGGTTGACGGCATATACGGTCAGGCTACCGCCGACAGCGTCCGTACGTTTCAGCGCGTCTTTTCACTGCCGGTTACCGGAGTGGTGGATTTCGCGACATGGTATCAGCTGTCGTATATCTACACCGCGGTAAATAAGCTTGCCGAGCCGCCCGCGAGATGATTTTTTCGCCCGCATGACCGATAAAAAGCGCCGCATTTCTTGACAAAAGCTACTGATAAAGCTATAATTAAGGTTCATAAATAAAAAACAGGAGATGATATTATCTTGAAAAACAGTAAAGTAGTAAGATTGGCCCAGTACGCGGTGTTGGTGGCGATCATGCTGCTAATGGGCTTCACACCGCTGGGATACATCAGAGTGGGAGCCATAGAGATTTCGACGATGATGCTGCCTGTTGCGATAGCGGCGATAGTTATGGGACCTCTTGCAGGTACGCTGCTCGGTTTTGTTTTCGGACTGACAAGTTTTGCTCAGTGCTTTATGGGAAGTGCGTTCGGAGCTATGCTTGTCGGTATTAACCCGTTCTTTACGTTGATTCTTTGCATAGTGCCCCGCACACTGATGGGATTTTTGGTCGGCATCATTTTCAAGGCGCTTTACAGGATAGATAAGACAAAGCTGGCTTCCTTCGCGGTGGCAAGCATTTGCTCGGCGCTACTCAATACAGTATTCTTTGTCTTTACTCTTATCGTTTTGTTCTATTCAAACGATACCTTCGTCAAGACGATGACAGAGTGGGGATTCGATATGTCGGCTATAATTCCGTTCTTTGCGGCGTTTATCGGATTGAACGGCATTGTGGAGGCAATATTCTCGCTTGTGGCAGGCACGGCGATAACAAAGCCCCTGCACAAGGCGTTTGCGGAAAAACAGTAAAACACAAGAATTTTGCGCTTGTTTCGGAGGATCATTTTGCTTCATATTTCTCAAAAAAACATAGATTTATCAAAGAGCACGGTGCTGTATGACGCGCCGTTTACCTCAAAAACACTTGAAAGGGACTGGGAGACCACTTGCGGCGGCGGAGACTGGAAGGTAGTCGACGGCTGGCTGGACGGCAGGGATGAAACCAACCACGGCGCGCTTGTCTATTCGCGCTTCAGCTACCCCGGGGATATTCTTCTCGACTTTGTCGGAAAGACGGTAGGAAACTGCGACAATGACCTGAATTTCTCCTTCTGCTCGGCGGGATGGGATTACGACAAGGTGGACGCGGCTCCCGGTTATATAGCCGGACTCGGCGGCTGGTGGGACAATAAGACCGGCATAGAGCATTACCCTCAGCTCAAGCCGTGGGCGGCTACGGGACTTCTCAAGCTTGAGGCGGAAAGAGAGTATCACATTCAGGCAGGCAATATCGGCGACCATTCATTCATATTCGTCGACGGCGTGCTGATAGTTGAGCTTTTTGACCCGCTTCGTCACGAATTCGACCTGCTCGGCAGAGTGGGGCTGGGCGCATATCACGGCCATGTCAGATTCCGGGATCTCAAGGTTATCCGTCCGTCGTGGGAGAGCGTCGACTGTATATATACGGGAGAGGTAAACTGATTTTTTACCGGCGTCATGCACGGGTCGCCGTGCGGAAAGGCAATATGCTATGGGAATCATCATCGGAATAGATGTCGGTGGAAGCACCACCAAAATATGCGGCTTTACCGACGACGGAAAGAAGCTTATAAAGCCGCTTTTCGTAAAGGCTACCGACCCGCTTGCCAGCGTTTACGGAGCTTTCGGCAAATTCACGCAGATTAACGATATCCCGCTTGAAAATGTCAGCGAGGTCAGAGTGACCGGCGTGGGCTCGTCGTTTATAACGACAGATTTGTTTGAGCGTAAGACAAAGCATGTCGAGGAATTCAATGCTATCGGCCTCGGAGGTTTGCATCTGTCGGGACTCAGACGCGCTATAGTGGTCAGTATGGGCACAGGCACGGCGACCGTAATGGCAGACGCGGATAAGGATTCGCTTGTCTACCTCGGCGGCACCGGAGTCGGCGGCGGCACGCTTTTGGGACTGTCGAAAAAGATGCTCAATATGCAGGACATTTCCCTTATCAGCGAGCTTGCGGAGACAGGAAGTCTTGACAATGTAGATTTGCGCATTTCGGATATCACACAGAAAAATATCATACCGACCCTTCCGGTTGAAACTACGGCTTCCAATTTCGGAAAGCTTTCGGACATCGCCAGCAAGGGGGATATAGCGCTCGGTATAATAAATATGATATTTGAGACCATCGGAATGATCGCCGTTTTTGCCTCCCGAAGCTATGGGATAAGCGACATCGTCCTGACCGGCAATCTTGCCGCCATAAAGCAGGCGAAGCCGACTTTTGAGGGTCTAGGACATATGTTCTCTACCAATTTCCTCATTCCCGATATAGCCGAATTCGGAACTGTAATCGGCGCGGCGCTGACTTATTTCCGCGAGGAAAAGTAGAGCGGTCGCAGGGTCGAAAACGCTTTTTTTGCAAATATGCTTGACAACCGACCTGCGTCATTATATAATATCAGGTGAATTTGACGGTTATTCCGCGATCGCCTATGTAAAGGAGGTGCTGTTAATATGGTAAGAACATACCAGCCCAAGAAGCGTCAGAGAAAAGTTGAACATGGCTTCAGAAAGAGAATGAAGACTGCTAACGGCAGAAAGGTCCTTAAGAGACGCCGTGCGAAAGGCAGAGCAAGACTCACATACTGATGCATTTGTATGCCGGGAGCAGACCGCATCTCGGACAAGTATTGTTTACTTTCGGCTTCAAGTCGATGATAAACCGCCGTATTCTAAGAGCATTGCGGTGCGCGATGTTTTCTTTTGCGGCGGTTTTTATTTTAGCCCGGGGATTGGTTATAATATGAAGATCGATTCTATTAAGGAAAACCACCTGTTTTCGCGCGCTTACCGCTCCGGTGAAAGCTTTGCCGGCCGGTTTGTGGTGGTGTATCGTTTGAAGAAGTACCGCACGTCTGCCCCGAGGCTCGGTATAACGGCAGGAAAGAAGCTCGGAAATGCGGTAGACCGCAACCGTTCCAAGCGGCTGATCCGCGAGGCTTTTACAAGCCTTTGCAAAACGCCGGGAATTAAGCCGGGCGCATATGTCGTGGTTGCGCGCACCCGCTGCGCGCTGCAAAAGACCAAAATGTGCGACGTTTTGTCTGATATGAAGCGGGGTTTTTCGGCGCTTGGCGCACTTTGTGAACAGGACGGCGAACAGCGCCGTGATGAAAAATGAAATATGTGTGCATTTGGCTCATCGGCCTTTACAGGCGGTTTATTTCGCCGCTGACCGGCCGGCATTGCCGTTTTACTCCGACCTGCTCGGTGTACGCCATGGAGGCGTTCAGAAAACACGGCTTTTTTAAGGGCCTCGGTCTGACCGTGTGGCGCATTCTGCGCTGCAATCCCTTCGGAAAGGGCGGTTACGACCCCGTCCCGTAAATATTTATTGTGAGGATAGTATATTGATTAACGCAGCACTCGGCATACTGGATATTATCAGCATACCGTTTGGGTATGTCATCCGGTTTGCATACAGTATTACCGGTAATTATCTCATTTCTATGATTTTCTTCGCTTTGGTCGTGAAGATAATCATGTTCCCGCTCGGCATAAAGCAGCAGAAGAATTCCGTTAAGCAGGCGTCGCTCCGTCCTAAGGAAAGCGCCATCCGCCGCAAATACGCGGGCAGAGAGGACAAGGCTACGCAGCAGAAGCTTCAGCAGGAGATAATGGAGCTGTATCAGAAGGAAAACTTCAGTCCCTTTTCGGGCTGTCTGCCGCTTCTTGTACAGATGCCCATAATTTTGGCGCTTTACAGTGTTATAAGACAGCCGCTTACATATATTGCTCGCCTCGGAACGGAAGCAGTTGAGAAGCTGCACGGCGTGTTCAATGTTACGGCTGACAGCTATTCGGAAATCACCCTTGCGCAGAAAGTTCTTGAAAATAAGCAACAGTCGCTGTCGGTCATTTCCGAGAGCGAGTTTGCCAAGGTGCCGGATGTCACGGTCGGCGGCTTTAACCTCGGCATAATTCCCAAGGACTGCTTCGGCGAATACACCGCTCTGTTTATAGCGGTGCTGGTCATCACCTTCATTACGTCCTACGGCGGTCAGTGGCTCACGAGAAAGTTCAGCTATCAGCCTCCGACTGCAAATAATCAGAGTTCTCTTCGCCTTATGAATGTCATGCTGCCGCTGTTCTCGGTATATATTGCGTATATCGTACCGGTCGCAGTTGCTTTCTATTGGGCTGTTCAGAACCTGTTAAGTCCGCTTCAGCAGTTTATTTTAAGCAAGATTTACCCCATTCCCGAGTATTCTCCCGAGGAGCTCAAGCAGCTCGAGAAGGAGTTTGCGGCACAGGAAAAGAAGAAGCCGCGCAAGGTGACAGAGGAGGTCAAGCGCCGCTCCATCGTTTATGATGACGATGACGACGAGCCGGAAACCACCGGTAAGCCGCTGGCAACAGAGAACAGACAGAATACCCCTGCGCCCAAGACCGCCGCTAACGCGAAAAAGAAGAAAAAAAGCGGCTCGGGAGTAATAGAAATGGCTCCGCTCAAGGATAATTCCGCCGGCGCAGAGAGCCAAGAAGAAGAGTCCGGTGAGGACGAATGATTTCCGAGATTTATTGAAAAAAGAGGGTTGAAAATTTTGATAAAGCATATGGAAGTGACCGCCAAGACGGTGGAGGAGGCGCTTGCAAAGGCAGGCGAACAGCTCGGCATCCGGGCGGATAAGCTGCAGTACACGGTTTCCGACGAGGGCCGCAAGGGCTTTCTCGGAATGGGCGCGTCGGACGCGGTGATAGATGTTCGTTACGAGCTCGGCGCAGTAGACGGCGCAAAGGAATTTCTCGAGACCTTTCTTTCGAACGCCGGCTTCGGCGATGCAAAGGTGGTCGAGACGGAAGCAACCGAGGACGGCGAAACCGCACTTGAAATAATAGGTGAAAATCTCGGCCTTATCATCGGCCGTCACGGCGAAACGCTCGACAGTCTCCAGTATCTTGCAAATCTTGCGGCAAACCGCCAGAACAAGGGCTATTCGAGAATTACCGTGGATGTTGAGAAATACCGTGCAAAGAGAGTTGAAACGCTCAATTCACTTGCCGCAAGAACCGCGTCGCGGGTCAAAAAGAGCGGCAGAAGCTTCACTCTTGAGCCCATGAATCCCTACGAGCGCAGAATCATTCATGCGAGAGTTCAGAAGATAGAGGGCGTTACCACCTATTCAATCGGCGCGGGAGACGAGCGCAGGGTAGTAGTGGCTCCCGAGGGTCAGCAGAAGATATCCGACACGGCGGCGCAGAGTCCGTCGCGCAGAAACCGCCGCGGCGAAGCGTCGAAAAAGAAGCCCGCAGAGACTTCTCAGAAGCCGCAGATCAAGTATGAATACAATCCGGTCAGAGAGCCTAAGAAGATAGTTAAGCTCAAGAGCTTGGACGAGCTCGGACTGGCGGATGTTGAAGATACCGAGACAGTAATTTTCGACAACTAATAGTATTACATCAGAAACGAGGTGTCGTGAACGCCTCGTTTTTTGACTTTTACCGAAAGGAACGGTCATATAAATGCTCGGAGATACCATAGCGGCAATCAGCACGCCGTTCGGCAAGGGCGGCATAGCTGTCATCCGTGTAAGCGGATGTAAAGCAAAAGAAATATGCAGTAAGGTCTTTCGGCCGCGCTCGGGCGGCGAGCCGGTCCACGCGAGAGCGCTGTACGGCGACATTCTTGCCGGCGGCAGGGTAATCGATGACGGAATGTGTACCTTTTTTGAGTCGCCTCACAGCTTTACCGGCGAGGATACCGCGGAGCTGTCCTGCCACGGCGGCGTAGTCGTAACTGCCATGGTGCTGCAAAGCGTCATCGCCGCCGGTGCGCGGCAGGCACAAGCCGGCGAGTTTACGCGGCGGGCGTTTTTGAACGGAAAACTGTCGCTCACCGAAGCCGAGGGCGTGGCGGAGCTCTTGGAGGCAAAGACCGAAACCGCGGCGGAGCTTTCGTCCTCGTCGGCGAGGGGACGCCTCTCGCACGAGCTCGGAGAGATATCGGCAGAGATTCTCGCGCTGACAGCGAGCCTGTTTGCGTACATTGACTATCCGGATGAGGATATGGAGGATTTGTCGGACGAGGAGCTTGCGCGCCGCATAGATGCGCTGTCGGAACGCACCCGCCGTCTTGCGGACAGCTACCGCACGGGCAAGGCGATTACCGAGGGCGTACCCGCTATGATAGTAGGCCGTCCCAATGTCGGGAAATCCTCGCTGTTCAACAGCATTTTGGGTGAAAACAAAGCCATTGTCACCGATATTTCCGGTACTACCCGCGACATTATCGAATATCCGGCGCGCGCAGGGAGAATACTTCTCCGTCTGTGCGATACTGCGGGAGTAAGGGAAACCCCGGCCGATGAAATAGAGCGCCGGGGCATAGAGCTCGTCAGACAGCGCCTGCAAAACGGAGAGGTCTCGCTGGTGTTTGCACTGTTCGACGGCTCCCGCGAGCTTTCGGAGGACGACAGAACGATAATTCGCGTCTTGAAGGCTTCAGGGGCAGAGGTCGTTGCGGCGGTTACAAAATCCGACCTTGACCGCGTTCTCGATTTGCAGGAGATAGAGCGAGCGTTCGGAAAGCCGATTTTTATCTCCCATAAGGACAGCGAATCGATTGGCAGACTGCTCGCGGCGGCAGAGCGGCTTTTCACCGATGAAAAACTCAACCCCTCTGAGGACGCTTTTGTTACTAACGCCCGTCAGAAGGGCGAGCTCGACAGACTCTCCGATCTGTTTTCCGAGGCTAAGACGGCGCTTGAGTCGGGTCAGAAGGACATCATGCTCATAATGCTCGAAAAGGCGCTTACCGTTGTTGAGGAGACCGACGGCCGAGGCGCCGACGAGCGGATTGTAAATGAAATATTCTCGCACTTTTGCGTGGGAAAATAAGGTTAAATAACAGAGAACAGGTATAAATAAATGGAAGCAGTCAGTTTTCACGCCGGCAGTACCGGCACGGCGGTAATAGGAGCGGGTCACGCCGGCATTGAGGCGGCGCTTGCCTCGGCGCGCATGGGCGTAGATACCGTTTTATTCACTATGAGTCTTGACGCTGTCGGAAATATGCCGTGCAATCCGTCGGTCGGCGGCTCCGGCAAGGGTCATCTTGTCTGTGAGATAGATGCGCTTGGCGGCGAAATGGGCAGGGCGGCAGATACCGTCTGCCTGCAAAGCCGGCTTTTGAATATGGGCAAGGGTCCGGCGGTCCATTCGCTCAGAGAGCAGTCCGACCGCAGGACTTATCAGGCGTATATGAAGTCGGTCATAGAAAACACGCCCAATCTTCGTTTGATACAGGCAGAAATAGTCTCGGTCGAGCGAAACGGGTCGGGCGGTCTTACCGTCACCACCCGCTTCGGCGCACAGTACGACGCAGTGTCGGCGGTGGTGTGCTCGGGAACATATCTGAATGCCGATATCGTTGTCGGAGACGTCATGTACCGTGCAGGACCCGACAACCTTTACCCGGCGGATTATCTCACCGACAGTCTCAAAAAGCTCGGCATTGAGTTCATGCGCTTCAAAACGGGAACTCCGCCGCGCATTCATGCCGACAGTATAGATTATTCCGAGCTTGAGGTTCAGAAGGGGGATGTTCCCCCGCGCCCGTTTTCCTATTACACCGACCGCGAGGCCTTCGCCGAGCGCGAAATGCTTCCGTGCTATATCGTTTATACAAACGAGCGTACGCATGAAATCATCAGGAATAATATAGATCGGTCGCCGCTTTATTCCGGCAGGATAAAGAGTACCGGCCCGCGCTATTGCCCGTCTATTGAGGATAAGGTAATGCGCTTTGCAGACAAGAAGAGACACCAGCTCTTTCTCGAGCCGATGGGCAGAGATACCAAGGAGGTATATGTCCAGGGTCTGAGCTCCTCTTTGCCCGAGGATGTTCAGATTCAGGTGCTCCATTCGATAAAGGGGCTTGAAAACGCGCGCGTCATGCGAACCGCCTATGCCATTGAGTACGATTGTATCGACCCGACACAGCTGGATGCAGGACTTGAATTTAAGGTCGTGCCGGGGCTTTTCGGCGCAGGACAGTTCAACGGCACTTCGGGCTATGAAGAGGCCGCCGCACAGGGCATTGTCGCAGGAATAAATGCGGCGCTCAGAGTTCAGGGCAGAGAGAAGATGATACTTACCCGCGTTTCGTCGTATATCGGGACCCTGATAGACGACCTTGTTACCAAGGGGACCAATGAACCCTACCGTATCATGACCTCCCGCTGTGAATACCGGCTTTTGCTGAGACAGGACAATGCCGACCGCCGTCTCATCGAATACGGCCGCCGCGCAGGGCTTATCGACGACGAGCGCTATGAAAACAAGCACAAGCTGTTTGCCGAGATAGACGGAGAGATAAAGCGGGCAAATACCACGTTTCTTCCGCCGTCCGACGAGCTCAACGCTCTGCTTGAGAGCTACTCCTCGGCGCGCGTGACCACCGGTGTGAGACTTGCCGACCTTATCCGCCGCCCCGAGCTGAATTACGCCGCGCTGTCCCCCGTCGATCCGACCCGTCCGGATTTGCCGGACGAGGTGTTTGAACGCGCCGGTATAGAGATTAAGTACGAGGGCTACATAAAGCGCGAGGAAAACGAAGCCAGGGCCTTCAGCAAGCTCGAAAACAAGCTGCTGCCGGAGGATATCGATTATAAGTCGATAAAAGGTCTGCGGCTTGAAGCGGGCATTAAGCTCGATAAAATCAGACCGAAAAGTCTCGGTCAGGCTTCGCGCATATCCGGCGTCAGCCCGGCGGATATCACGGTGCTTATTATTTATCTCAATATGCAGTAAAGGAATTTTGACTATGCCGTTAAATCAGTTTTGCAAGGATATTATTGCCCCTGTTTCCGGTGTGCCGCTCAGCGCGGAAAAGCTGGAGCAGTTTTCGGCTTTGTATGATAGGGTGCTTGAGGTCAACAGCGTAATGAATATTACCTCGCTTACCGATATGTGCGACGTTGCGCTCAAGCATTTTGCCGATTCGCTGACGCTCGCCCCGGTCATTTCGGATATAGGCGGAAAAAGTATTATTGATATCGGCTGCGGCGGCGGTTTCCCCGGCTTGCCGCTCAAGATAGCCCTGCCTGACTACAGCGTCACCATGCTCGACAGCACCGAAAAAAAGGTGCGCTCTGTCGAGCAGACCGCAGGACTTCTCGGACTGTCGGAAATGCATTTTGTCGCCGGCCGCGCCGAGGAGCTTGCAAAGAAGGATTCGCCTATGCGCGAGCGATATGATTTTGCGGTTTCGCGTGCGGTGGCCCGGCTTAATGTCCTCTGCGAGCTTTGCCTGCCGTTTGTCAGAAAGGGCGGATATTTCCTTGCCATGAAGGGCGCAGGCGCGGACGAGGAACTTAAGGAAGCGCGCAGTGCCGTTTTTGCGCTCGGCGGCAAGGTCGAGCGGGTGATTAAGCAGTCGCCCGATTGCGATGAGATATTATCTTCGGTAAGTGCCGCTTCGGAGCAGGAGCTTGAGCGTCTGCACGACTTTTGCGGCGCGGGACGAAGCATAATTGCAGTGCGCAAGGTAAGCACGACCGGCGGAAAATATCCGCGGGCGTTTGCGGCGATAACCAAGAAGCCGCTGTAACGGCAAATGCAAACTTTTTGTGACGCAGGTTGAATACTCGGCCGCGTTGAAGTATAATATAAATGTTTATTACCGATATTTTTAGCGCCTATACGCAAAAAAGGACGGTTATTATATATGAAGAATAAACAGAAAAAAATAGACGAGACCCGTGACATCAAGCCCGTGAGCGAGGATGCTCAGAGCGAGGAGTTTGTGTCGCCCGAGGGTCTCGAGGCAGCCGAAAATAATATCCCCGGCGGTAAAAGAAGGCGGCTTTTCCGCCGCAGAAAAAGAAAACCGCTCAACCTGCCGAAGCCTGTCAGAGCCGTAGTCGACTTTCTGAAGCGGTGCGGACGTTTTTTCGGCGATCATCCGCTTTTCGGTATAATAGTTTTGTCGTTTGTCATGAATCTCTTCATCGAGACTTGCCAGCGGCATTCGATTTTGGCCGCGCTGACGTATCTGGTCACGCACCCCGTCATATTCAGCTATAACGCCATAGTCATCCTGATGACATATTCTGTTTCTCTGCTGTTCAAGCAGAAAACCATCTGGATTACGCTTATGTCTATCGTGTGGGGGGGCTTCGGAATAGCCAACGGCGCGGTGCTTTCCACCCGTGTCACGCCCTTGACCGCCACCGATATAAAGATTCTCGATTCAGGAATTCAGCTCATGAATCTCTACCTGACCAAATTCCAGATAGCGCTTATCGGTCTTGCGATAGTGCTTGCGGTTGCGGCCATGGTTTTTGTCAGCGTCAAGTCAAAGAAGAAGAAGGTAAATTACATTAAGAGCGGACTTATCGTTCTGGCGTGTATCGGACTGTTTTTCGGTTCGAGCGCGGCGCTCATAAAGCTCAATGTGCTTGAGACCGTTTTCCCGAATATCACCGACGCATATATGGAATACGGCTTCGTGTATTGCTTCTACCGCGGAATTTTCGACTCCGGGGTCGATAAGCCGCAGGATTATTCGGCTGAGGCAGTCAATCAGATTCTTGACGATATCGAGGCAGACAGCGATAATACGCCCGCAGAGAAGCCGAACATCGTCATAGTTCAGCTTGAGAGCTTCTTCGATGTCAACCGAATGAAGGATTATAAGTATAATGAAAATCCCATCCCGACCTTTACTTATCTGAAGGAGAAGTATTCCTCGGGTTATCTCACCGTCCCGTCCATCGGCGCCGGAACCGCAAACACGGAGTTTGAGGTGCTGACCGGGATGAATATTAAGTATTTCGGAACGGGAGAGTATCCCTTCAAGACCATTTTGCAAAAAAGCACCTGCGAGAGCGTCGCATATGACTTGAAGGAGCTCGGTTACGGAACCCACGCGGTTCATAACCACTCCGGCGACTTTTACAGCCGCCATCTGGTTTATGCGAATTTGGGCTTTGACAGCTTTACCTCTGCGGAATATATCAAGGACGTCGTTCGCAATCCTCTCAATTGGATGAAGGACAGCGTTCTGCCCAACGAGGTTGTCAAGTGTCTCGATTCCACCGAGGGCGAGGATTTTGTATTTACCGTCTCTGTTCAGGGGCACGGCAAGTACCCGTCCGAGCAGATAGACGATACTCAGACCGTCACCATAGACCGGGGCTTTGACGGCACCGACGAGGAAAAGGCCGGCTTTGAATACTATATAAACCAGCTTCGTGAAATGGATGAATTCATCTCCGACCTTGTCATCGAGCTTGAAAACCGGGACGAGCCGACCGTTTTGGTGCTGTACGGAGACCATTTTCCGAGTCTTGACATTGAAAATGAGAAGCTTTCGAGCGGAAATAAGTTTCAGACCGATTATGTCATCTGGTCGAATTTCGATATGGAAATCGTACACGATGATATAAATGCATATCAGCTCACATCGTATGTCCTCGGCAAATTCTCGATAAACAACGGCGTGCTGACTAAGCTTCATCAGAGCTACAGTGACAACGAAAAGTATCAGGCTGCCCTGGAGATGATAGAGTACGACATGCTGTACGGTCCCAAGACAATATACAATAATGAAAACCGTTATGTGGCTACCGATATACAGTACGGCATCGATAAGATTACACTTGATGATGTGAATTATGCCGTGCAGACGAATGAAATCGTGCTTAAGGGTCAAAACTTTACCGAGCGCAGCATGGTGTATATCGACGACGACCGCGTTTCGACGGATCACATTGACGAAAATACGCTTGTCGTGCACAATTCCGATATTAGTCCCGGAACCAGGGTCAAGGTCTGCCAGGTAACCAAGAGCGGAAAGATTATGTCCGAGACCGAGGAATTCAAGTACGATAAACTGACGCGCGACCCGATTGCCGAGGCGGAGGGTAAGTACCCGGTTGAAAAGAAGCCGTGGGAAATGCTGCCTCAGGATCAGTGGCCGAGCGCCGAGGAGATAGCCGAATATGAGCGCGAGCAAAGCGAGCGCGAGGCGGCCAAGACCTCATATTTCACCACAACTACTACAGAAAAAACCGATGCCCCCGCTACTACGGCGACGACCGCGGCTACGACCGCCGCCGCGCCGGCGGCCGCAGCAGATTAGAAAAAGTAAATCGTTTCGGAGGGCTGATGATGAAAAGATTTGTTGCCGTTTTGATTTGCATAATTCTTGCTTCGGCAGCCGTTTCGGCGAGCGCCGAAGATACCGGAACACGAATTGATATTATTTGCACATCCGAATATCGCGGAGATTTTGACCCTTCGGATACGGACGGCGCTTCGGCGCCTGTGGATGCCGCATATCTTGCGGCGCTCAAGGCGGATTCCTCCGCGGCGCTTGTTATCGACTGCGGCAATTCTCTGTACGGTTCGCCGTTTTCCGTGCTGAGCGGCGGCGTGTTTGCCGCCGAGCTCATGGCTCAGGCAGGCTTTGACTGTGCCGTGGTCGGCTCGGGCGACCTTTGCTTCGGAGAGGACGGCATTTCGCGGCTTGCCGGGGAGAATGATGTGAGTCTGATTTCGGCAGGTCTTACCTCGATAGACGGCGTAGACGACGGCATACTGAAAGAGGTCGGCTCTGTCACGGTGGGTATTATCGGGCTTACCGGGCTCGACGGCGAAACATCCGACCGCTTCGGTGCGCGTGAGCTTATCGAGGCGACGGAGGAGGTCAGCGCCGGATTAAGGGCTGCGGGAGCGGATGTTATCATCGCCGCCGGCAGTCTCGGCTCGACCGATCCTGAGGCCATTTTCAGTCAGGTGACGGGTGTTGATATCGCGGTTATTACCGATATCAGCCAGGAACTGACGGTAAGCGGCACGAGGGTTTTGCCGGTGCCGGACGCGCGCGAGGGAGTGGAACTCATATCGCTCAATATCAAGGACGGCGCGGTATATTCCGCAGCCGCTCGGGTGCTCACCGGGCGCGAGCTGGAGAAAATGACTTTCAGCGAAGCGGCGGAACAGAAAAAAACCGATTTCGAGGCGTCGCGTCTCAATTGCGCCGGCGAATACGGCGAGATATTGTCGTCTAAGCTTGCGGAAAATAAGCCCTCCGGCGTAAACCTGCCGCTCGGCGATATGCTGACAAACAATAACCTCGGCTGGCTTGCCGCCGAGTCGCTCAGAAGCTACTGCAATACGGATTTTGCTCTTTTTAATGCCGGCCGAATTGTAAGCGGCCTCGATACCGTGCTTATAACTTACCGGAATCTGACAGACGCCGTCCCGTCCTTTGAGCGGCTTGTGACCGTTACGGTCACCCCGAAAAAGCTGTATGAGATACTTGAAAACGCCGTCAGCGGCGTCAAAGAGGATGGGGAGGGATATACCGACCCGGAGGGCAAATTCCTTCAGGCCGCAGGATTCGGTTTTGTATATGACCCGGAGGCGCCGCAAAACGAGCGCATAAAGTCGGTTGTTGCCGACGGCGGCGTCAAGCTGGACCGCAGTGATGACGAGACGGAATATACGCTTGTCGCGACAGAAAACACAAACCTTTCGGATTGCGAAAAGCGGCTGTCCCCGCATACCGATTTTGACGCAATTTCGGAATATATTGCAAACACACAGCTGACCGCGGACTTTTTTGAAAACGGGAATTTTGAGCGTATATGGCGTCAAAACGATTACAGCCGTTCGCGCAGTATCGGCGTGACAGTCGTCGCTGTCTGCATTGCGGTCATCGCACTTGCGGTTGCCGTTATTGCCGTAAAACGCCGCAAAAACCGCGCGTAGCGATATTATTGCCGTAAATGTTTCGAAAATATATTGAATTTTTAGTGCAAATAGGTTAAAATTACTGATACCGATACCGCTTCGCCGCGGATCGTAGGCTTACCTTTTTTGATTCCTTACTTTACATGAATAAATCGGAAAGGATTAATAATATGGGAAAAGGGCAAAGAAACAAGGCGATCAACAATACAGTCGCTGCAGAGACAGAGACTAAGAAAAAGCCGCTCAAGGAGTGGCAGATACGCGAAAAGAGAAAGACGAGAAATAAAGTTATTGCCATTGTTCTCGCAGTTGCGATAGTGGCAGTGGCAGGCGTTTTGATTTTCAAAAGCTACAGAGATGAGCTCAGGGCATCCGGCGGCGACTCGCTTCGCGAGGTCACGGCTCTCTCAAGCGACCATTTTTCGGTAAATAATGCGATGTTCACATATTTCTTTATGAACACCCTTAATGCCGAAATGAGCACCTACGGTCAGATATATCAGCAGTATTACGGACTTGATACCAACAAGTCGTTCAAGGAACAGAATTACTCGGACGGAGTCACATGGTATCAGCACTTTTTAGACGGCGCGGTCAGCAGGGTTAAGGGTGTTCTGTATACCGCCGAGGCGGCTTATGCGGCAGGAGCCATTGACGAAGCTGCCGTTAATGAAAAGGTGGACGACAGTGTTTCTTCCCTTAATAAGACTGTTGAGGAGCAGAACACGACTGTCGATGAGTACCTTGCCGCTAATTTCGGCAAGGGCATCAAGGAGCAGGATATACGCGACGCTTTAAGACTTGCGTTTATTGCAAGCAGTTACAGTGAAAGCCTTCAGGACGCGCTCAACTACAGCGATGAGGAGATTGAGAGCTACTTTAACGAAAATGCATCGGATTATACCTTCTGCGACTATATAAGCTACACCTTCAAGGCAGAGCTTGACGAGGACTCCGCCACCACCACTACTACGGCGGCTTCTGACGAAACCTCCGATTCTGCGCTTGATCAGGCTACGCAGGAGGCATACGACAAGGCTAAGCAGGAGGCAGAAAAGCTCGCCGGGAATAAGGATGAGGACAGCTTCAGAGCAGCTCTTACCGAGATAATCACAAAGGCTCACGAAAACGACGAAACAGCCAAGACAGAGGGCGAGATAGCCGAGCTTGTGGAAGAACAGGTCCATACCGATTACTCGAAGAAGGAAACCGGCGATATCGCCGAGTGGTGCTTTGACGAGGCGCGTGCCGTCGGCGATACTACCGTAATTGATGACGGCGAGGGCAGCTATACAGCGGTATTTATGCTCAGGACCGCATACCGTCACGAATATGTGACTAAGGATGTGCGTCATATGCTCTTCAAAACTTCCAGTTACTCAAGCGCCGAGGAGGCCGAGAAAGCGGCTGAGGAAGCGCTTGCAGAGTGGGAGAAGGGCGACAAAACCGAGGACAGCTTTGCCGCTCTCGCAAAGGAAAAGAGCGAGGATTCAGGCTCTGCCGCTATAGGCGGTCTGTATGAGAATGTAGCTCTCGGCACTATGGTAGAGCCCTTTGAGAACTGGATTTACGACGAGTCGAGATCCACAGGTGACACCGGTATCGTTGAATCCTCTTACGGCTATCATGTAATGTATTTTGTCGGCGACGGCGAAATCGCATGGAAGGCCGAGGTCACGAATACCATGGTAAACGCTGCTATGGCCGATTATGACAAAGAATTCTCCGATACTTACAAGGTCAATTATGACAGCACCTTAATTGCAATTTCCGAGTAATAAAATCATAACATTTTGAAAATAAGCAAATGGGGTTTGGAGTTGCGCCGATTCCATTTGCTTTTTTTACCCGAAACCTCTCAAAAACAATACGAAAGGATTTCCGATGAAAAGAATAATTGCGTCAATACTCTCTTTTATAATGATTTGCACCTGTCTTGCCGCCTGCTCCGAAAAGAGCGAGGAAAAGACGACCGCCGTTATTACCGCCGATATTACCACCGAAGAAACTGTTTTCGACGGCAGTGCGGCTGCTGTTTCGAGCGAGCATTACACTATTACCAACGCCATGCTTTCATATTTCTTTTACAGCGGCTATTATTCCGAAATGAGCCAGTATGGAAGTATGTATCAGCAGTACTACGGCCTTGATACCTCCAAGTCGCTCAGGGAGCAGGAATATGCCGAGGGCAAGACCTGGTACAGCTATTTTTTGGATAATGCCAAAACAAATGCTTCCGATGTACTTCACCTGCTCGAAGCCGCAAGGGAAGAGGGCAAGGAAAACCGGGAGATTAATACATCGGATATAGATGCCTTTATCTCGGGAATCAAGTCACAGGCAGAGAGCGACGGTGCCTCTCTCGACGACTATTTGATTCAGTATTTCGGCAAGGGCGTGACGGAAGACGTTATCCGTTCGGCACTTGAAATGTACACGCGCGCATACACCTATTATGAGGACGTATATAAAGCCATGGACTATACCGATGAGGAATGCCGTGAATATTTTGAAGAAAACAAATCGGAATTCATGCTTTGCGATTACTACAGCTACACCTTCAGCGCACAACTTCCCGAAGACGACGGCACCTCTACCTCGACGGATGCCGATGAGGTTGATACTACCGATCCCGATGTTATTGCCGCTTACGAGGATGCAAAACAAAAGGCGCAGGCGCTTGCTTCGCACAGCGGCTCTGCAGAGGACTTTGGTTCGGAGCTCAGGAAGTTGCTTATTGCCGACTATGAAGCAGAAAACCCGGGTGAGCCCATAACAGATGAGATTATAGAAGAGCTTGTCGAAAAAAGACTTACCGAGGGCGCAAAGGCGATAGGCGAGGACAACGAGCGCGTGGCATGGACCTCCGGCGACAGAAAGGCCGGCGATACGAAGGTTATAGATTCCGGCAGCGGCAGATATACGGTTTATTGCATCGTCAAGCCCGCATACAGGCAGGAATATGTCACAAAAAATGTACGCCACATACTCTTTAAAACTGATAATTATGAAAGCAGTGATGAGGCGAAAGCGGCGTGCGACGCGGTGTATGCCGAGCTTGAGAGCGGCACGGATAAGTCTCAGGAGCATTTTGCCGAAGTCGCGAAGGAAAAGAGCCAGGACACAGGTTCTAAGGCAAACGGCGGCTTGTATGAAAATGTCGTGCGCGGCACTATGGTTGCCGAGTTTGAAGACTGGCTGTACGATGAAGCCAGAGCCGTCGGGGACATCGGCATAGTCGAGTCGTCGTACGGTTACCACATAATGTATTTTGTCGGCGACGGAGATATAGCCTGGATAAATACGGCAAAGTCGAGCTTGCGCGTCAATGAGCTTCAGGAGCGGGAAGAGCAGTATGCCGAAAAGTACAAGCTTACCGTTTCCGATAATATTCCCTATTTTATGGATTAAGAGCTTAAGAAAAAACCGACGGCTTTTGTAAGGCCGTCGGTTTTTTTCAGATATACTTTCGTATCATTTTTTCAGCTTGATGTGGGAGAGCGTTTTTTGCGCGAGCGTTGATATTTTCATTCGGCTCATTCCGAAAATAGTCGTGTCTATTTCACCCTTTATCGGCGCCGTCCAGTGCGAGTCTATTATTTCGGCGCCCTTCATCATGCCGAGCACCGAACCGGCGGTGGCGCCGTTGCAGTCGGTGTCGAAGCCTGTGCTGACGGCAAGGCTCACGGTCCTTGAATAGTCGCCGCCGCCGAACAGCAGCGAGGCGCATACTATCGCGGCGTTTGAAACGGTGTGGCACCAGTCGTGGGCGTCGCGGTCGTCAAAGTCTCGGGTCAGCATATCGACGAAATCATCGTAGCCGGCGCCTGAGCTGTAGAGCTTGAGCACGGAAGTAATGTATTCGTGCAGGCGCGAAGTGTGCGGAATACAGTCAAGCCCCGCCTGTATGACAGACGGTATATCCGGCAGAACATATGCGCTCGCCAGCATTCCGGCAACAAGCATTGCGCCGTAAATACCGTTTTTTGTGTGGGATACAGAGGCGTCGCGGAAAGCCATTTCGGCGGCAGTCTGCGGATCGCCGGGATTTATGTATCCGTAGTAGTCGGCGCGAATCTGGGCGCCTATCCATTCCCGGTATGGGTTGCGGCGGACAGCGGTATCTGGCGGCGCGTAGCCGTTTATTATGTTGAGATACGCGACTCTCTCGGCGGTACAGTAGGCGTCCTTGACCTGCGATTCCACCCATAGAAGAGCCACATCGGCGCTTGTGAAGTCCAACCCGCATTTGTCGATAAGCCGGGAGGAAAGTATAGTGTAGTTGGTGTCGTCGTCGCTCGGCGCGCCGTCCAGCGTATCGCCGAAGCCGGTTCCCCAAAAGCCGTAGGTATATTTTTTGCGAACCTCGGGAGTGACCTCCGAGAGATTGACATATCGGTGTATCGGGTAGTTGCCGTTTTCACTGAGAAATTCGATTAGCTCGCCGCGCTTCATGCCCTCTATCGGCTTTCCGAGAACACATCCGCATATCCTGCCTGTCCAGGCTCCGTTTATGCGGCGGAGAAGCTCCTCATCGGAAAGCCCGCAGTCAAGCCTCTGCGGCTTTGTCAGCGGCAGAATCAGAGCATATTCCGACGGCTCAATGTATTTGTATCCCGAAATCCGCGGCGACTCCGATATCATGTCGTATATTGTATCGGCAAGCTTCTTCTTGTGCCGGTCGGAGGCAAGACGGTCGATTTCGCGGACAAGCGGCTTGATACGGCGAACATCGAGTCCCTCCTCGGTGCATTGCCGAAGCTCGAGCGGCAAAGCGGCGTAGTACGCCTCCCATTCGTTAATAGAGTCATATTTCGGCTGCGGCGGAGCATCTGTCCGCAAATCGTCATGGTTTATAAGCGCGTCAAGGCTTGTGCCGAAAAGCCCGGCAAGAGAGCATAGCTTTGCCGCATCCGGAAACTCTTCTCCGTTTTCCCATTTTTGCACGGTCTGTCTTGTAACCCCGACGCACTCGGCGGTCTCGGCCTGAGTCAGGTGAGCCTTGGTTCTTAATTTTTTAAGCATTTCGGAAAACATACAGTACTCCTTTGTCAGACAAAATATACTTTCAAGAGCATTATAAAGCAAATTGTCGGCGTTGACAATATTATTATTGATACCGGTTTGCACTGCCGCAGGTTGCCTTGAATAAAAAAATTATAGACTAACCGCTCTCGAAAGTATATAATAATTGTATGAATTACGGAGGAAGCAGGGAATGGAAAGCAGCTTTGAAATACGCCCGATAGCGCGTATCGAAAATGATTTTCCGGCCAAATTCGGCATTCCGCGCCAGAGCGGTCTTGCAAATGAGCTTGTCTCGCGGATAGTATTTGAGCCGGAATACCGGGACGAGAACGCTCTTCGCGGTATAGAGGGCTATTCGCACCTTTGGCTGATCTGGCAGTTTTCGTCAGTTCCGGACGGAAAATGGTCTCCGACTGTCCGCCCGCCGCGGCTCGGCGGAAATACGCGTGTGGGCGTGTTCGCTACGCGTTCACCCAACCGGCCCAACAGGCTCGGACTTTCCTCGGTCGGGCTCTTGGGTGTGGAGGATATCAAGGGGTGCGGCAAAGTGATTTTGGTTACCGGAGCGGATCTCATGGACGGCACACCGATTTTTGATATCAAGCCGTATCTGCGCTTTACCGACAGTCATCCCGATGCAGTCGGCGGCTTTGCGGATTCCGTATTGGAGCACAGACTCTTTGTTTCGTACCTTTGTGACACGGCTTTGCTTTCCGATGACCGCCGCGCCGCGTTGACCGAGCTGTTGTCTCAGGATCCGCGCCCGTCGTATCAGGACGATCCCGAGCGCGTTTACGGCTTTGACTTTGCGGACCTCTCGGTATCATTTTGCGTTGAAGGTAAAAAACTGTCTGTTTTAAATATAGAAAAACGGAAAAAGTAATTATGAATGATGTTAAAGAAGAACAGGCGCTCAAAAAGCGCTTCGAGGAGCTGTCCCGCCGCGCCGATGACAGAGGAGTTGCCGTGTATTCCAGGTTTCTCGGCCTGTCGGAGCAGGAAACCCTGCGCATGACGCGCCTTTATTCCGAGGTGTCGCTTTTCGGCGGCTTCGAGGGCGCTGAACGCAAGGTTGCACGCTTTGGCTCAGACGGGAGCTTTCCGATTGTTTGCCTGAAAATACAGCCGGTTGCAATGAAGTTCGCCGATAAGCTCACTCACCGTGACTTTCTCGGCTCGCTTACCGGACTCGGCTTGCAGCGCGAGCTGCTCGGAGATATAATCATAAAGGATAATGTCGGCTATCTCTTTTGCCTTGAAACCGCCGCCGACATTATTATATCTCAGCTATGTAAGGTGTGTCATACCGATGTAAAGTGTTCGGTCTGCCTGCAGCCGCCGACGGAGGCGGCGCTTCCCGACTGCCGGAGCTTTACTGTCGCTTCGCTCAGAGCCGACGCCGTTGTCAGCGCGGTGTATGACCTGCCGCGTTCCGAATCGTCACGGCTTTTCGAGGCAGAGCGCGTAATGAGAAACGGCAGGGTGATTTCCGCCTCTCATCAGCTTGAGGACGGGAGCATCGTTTCGGTGCGGGGAGTCGGACGGTTTATTTTCGTTTCCGTCGAGCGGGAGACCCGAAAGGGACGGCTGCGTATTCTTGCGCGCGTCCATGGTGAAAAATAGCTTTCCGAGTATTGAATTTGTTGAAAAAATTTGTTATAATACACCAAGAATGATATACTACAGGCTTTTTATCAGTCTTTTCGTCGTTTTTCGGATATGTCAAAATCATTAAGGAGCAAGCACAGATGGATAAAGCAAGCGCCAAAATCAATAAGAATAAAACTCGCCGCAGACTTCACTCTCTGATTGTCCTTTTGCTCGATATAGCCATACTTACCCTGGGAGCTTGTCTGGGCCCGGCTATCAGAAACGGACTTGGTGCTTACCCGGTGAACGGGGACTTTTGGCTTGCTTTATTGATTTGGTTTCCCATATATCTTGTAGCGTCGATTTTGGTTTTTTCGTTCTTCAAAATGTACCGCTTTCTGTGGCACTATATAGGCATACGCGAATTGTTTACCATAGTCACGGCGATATCGCTTTCAGGCGTCATTTTCACGGCGGCGGCAGTTATTATTGCGGTGGTGTCCGGCTTTGCTTCGGTATTCTCCATGATAGCCGTGTGCATTGTGGCGTATATTTTTGATATGGTGTTTATCATTATCATGCGTTTTGTTCCGCGTATGCGTGACATGGTGAAGGTCAGGACGCGTGCGGATCACAGTAAGGTTCAGAATACCATGATAATCGGTGCCGGCGGTGCCGCGAGCTTGATTATTCAGGATATGCTCAATTCCGAGAATATCAGAATGAAACCCTGCTGTATCATCGACGATAATCCGGGCAAACAGAACCGCTGTTATTGCGGAATACCGATTGTCGGCGGCAGAAACGACATTCCCAGATTTGCAGTAAAGTACGATATAAAGGTCATCGCTTTTTGCATCGCGTCGATAAGCCCCACCGATAAGAAGGAAATACTTGAAATATGCACCTCTACCGGCTGTGAGGTCAAGGTGGTGCCGACTCTTTCGCAGATTGTCAATAACGAGGTCTCTGTCAGCAAAATGCAGCCGGTGGATATTCTCGACCTGCTGGGCAGAAGCGTTATCAAGCAGGATCTCGAATCGGTTCGCGCAGAACTGCAGGGCAAGGTGGTTATGATCACCGGCGGCGGCGGCTCCATCGGAAGCGAGATTTGCCGTCAGGTAGCTCAGTTTGACATCAAGCGCTTGATAATAGTAGATATTTACGAAAACAACGCATACTCTATCCAGCAGGAGCTAAAGCGCAATTGCCCCGAGCTCGATTTGGTCACGCTGATTGCCTCGGTGAGAGACAGAGAGCGGCTGGAAGACATTTTTGATAAATACAGTCCCGATATTGTGTACCATGCCGCGGCGCACAAGCATGTTCCGCTCATGGAGGACAGCCCCAATGAAGCTATCAAGAATAATGTGTTCGGCACTAAGAATGTCGCCGAGTGCGCCGATAAATACGGAGTCGCGCGCTTTGTAATGATTTCGACAGATAAGGCGGTCAACCCCACGAATATCATGGGCGCGTCAAAGCGGCTGTGCGAAATGGTGGTTCAGAATATCAGCCGGCACAGCAAGACCTGCTTTACTGCAGTGCGGTTCGGAAATGTATTGGGCTCAAACGGCTCGGTTATCCCTCTCTTTAAGAAGCAGATTGCCGCCGGCGGACCCGTCACCGTTACCGACCCGCGTATTATCCGTTATTTTATGACCATACCGGAGGCTGTTTCGCTGGTATTGCAGTCCGGCTGTTCCGCTAAAAACGGGGAGATATTTATACTTGACATGGGCGAGCCGGTCAAGATAGACGACTTGGCGCGCAAGCTTATCAGACTGTCGGGATTTACTCCCGGAGTCGATATGAAGATAGAGTATACCGGATTGCGTCCGGGAGAGAAGCTCTACGAGGAGCTGCTTATGGACGAGGAGGGCCTCACAAAGACCGATAATGAGCTTATTTTTATCGGCAAACCCATCGAGATAGACGAGCAGCAGTTTGAAAAAACGCTTGACGAGCTGTATGAAGCCTGCTGTCATAATTCAAAGGACATCATCGGGCTGGTCGAAAAGGCGGTACCCACTTATCACCCTAAAAGAAACTGAAAATAAAAGCTGCCCCGCGTGATTAGCACGCGGGGCGTCTTTTTTATCCATCTGTTTTGTTTTGTGTTTGTTCGACACTTGCTATTCCGGAAAACGGAGGGTATTCCGGAATTTTGCCCGCTTCTGAACGGCGGCTGTTTTTCATCCGCGCTGAGATTTTCTCGGGCTCCGCCTCGCAGGCGGGACATACAAGTCTGCCCTCGGGAATCGGACTGCCGCAGCAAATGCAGTGATCCATTTCTTACCACCTTGCCTTTCTGCCTCAGGATATTATACGCTGTATGCTCTGAGTCAAATGTCGTATATCGCAGGTTGTTCTTTTGGCCTTCGTTATTCATACGACCGCCGCTTTGACCGGTCGCCGCGGCGTTCTCCGCGG
>JAQXGK010000005.1 GCA_029006345.1 Bacillota bacterium | reverse complement strand
GACGAGGCTCGTCACGGCAAGGCGTTTGCAGGACTCTTAAAGAGATACTTCGGCTGATATTTGCTAAGTCAAAAGGGTGGGATCAAAGTCCCGCCCTTTTTGTTTTCAGATTCCATAAAAACAACGGAATATAAAGCAGTTAAGCGCGGGACACAAGTCCCGCGCTGTTTTTCCGTACACTCGATAATAATTTCAGTTTCTTTGCGGAAAGTCGAATACCGCCTTGCCGTTCTCCAGACGCAGAGCCGCATCGAAGGTTTTGCCTGATTTTGAAACAAAGCCTCTGATTTTAGTCGTTCTTCCGACATCCAGCAGCATTTTCATATTTGACAGCGATATTACCCTGCCGCAAATAATGCGATTGACGGAAAACTTGCATCCGCCGTCTTTATAATTCGAACAGCCGTAGCCGAAGCGAGTACGAACCACATCGCCGCCGCACAAGGGGCATTTGCCGGCAACATCGCCCATAAACCCGTCGTCGGTATCGTCCTCCATACTGACGGCCTTTACCGAAAATACCTCTGCAATTTCGCGCTTTGCGAGAGTCAAAGAATCGTTTATGTGACACTCGCCGCGAAAAACCTTTTTGAGCGATTTTCCGAGCTCGACGGTTTTGTATTTATCCATGCCGATATTCATTCGCTTTAACGATTCGATAAGGTTTTCGCCGTCGGGAAGTATGTAATAAACATCCTTTTTCAGCTCGATATATCCGCTCTTGCGAGCATTATCTATTATTCCCGTGCGAGTTGCTTCGGTGCCAAGTTCAAGTCCCTCAAAAATGGCTTTATAGTCCTCGGAATCGTTTTGATTTTCATCTTCCTGCTCCGCTGACTGTGCTTTTTCTTCCTTGAACGGATTTTTTAGATAATTATTCAAGGTTTCTATCGTATAGTGCTTCGGAGGACTGGTCTCCTTTTCGGTCGGGACAAAGTCAATATTCACGCTGTCGCCTTTATTGAGCGGCGGCAAAAATCTATCCTTTGAGCGGTAGTCGTCGTACTTAGTCCAGCCTTTTTCGAGAATGACGTTTCCCTTGAGCGTAAACTCCTCTATGTCACCGACACCGATTTTCATCTCTGTTCTTTCTATCAAGCATTCCTGCGAACAGAACACCGCGACAAAGCGGCGAATAACGGCGCCGTACACTTTTTCGCAATCCGGCGAAAGAGAACCCTTCGGCGGTATTTTCACCGTCGGAGTCAGGGCGGAATGAGACTCAATCTTGGAGTCGTCGAAAATAGTCTTACTGTCACGGAAGCTGACGGGATAACCGAGCTTTGCCACAACCGACAATATACCTTTAACCTTGTCCTTTTCGGCAGTTGCGAGATACTCGGAGTTGGTACGCGGATAAGTAACATATCCGTCCTCATACAGCTTTTGAACAGCCGTAAGACTGTCAGACATGGACATTTTATACTTCTTACCGAGCACATTCTGAAGCTTTGTCAGCGAATACAACTTGCCGGGATTCAGCTTATCCTTTTTCTTCTTTACGGCGGTAACAACAGCACCGCAGGAATTCAGCCGTTGGGCATAGCTCTTTGCCTTTTCGAGTTCATCTTTGGAAAACTTGGTTTTTGATGTGAGCTCGATTTTCTCACCGTTAGTTTCGGCACTGCTGATAACGGCGTAGTAAATATCAGGCACAAAATTCCTGATAGCCATATCGCGGTCATATATCGCGTGAACTATCGGCACAATCACTCTGCCCACACGCATAAGCGTACCGGTTTTCAGGGTTGCATACCGCGTGAGATTTACGCCGTACAGCCAATCAATAAAGGTGCGCGCATAGCCTTCAAAGGCCAAATTGTCGTATTCAGACTCATCCTTCATATCGGAAAGTGCGGAATTTATCGTTTCGGCCGTCTGATCCGGCAGCCAAAGGCGCTTGAAGCCCTTTTTCTCCCTGTCTTCCGGAGCCTCCAAGGCGTGGTCGATAATTATCCGTACGATTATCTCACCCTCGCGGTCGGAGTCTCCTGCATTTATTACCGTGTCGACATCCTGCCTGTTTATTAGTTTTTTTATAGTCTCGAACTGGTTTACTACGCCGCTGTCCGGCTTTTTTTCCTCATTGCGCCGTAGCTCGAAAATGAATTTTCGCGGAAAACAAGGCAGGTTTTCCATAGTCCAGCGTCCGCTGCCGTCGGGAGACGGATTATATGCTTCTATATCGGCAAGGGAAAACAAATGTCCGAATGCCCAGGTAACTATGTATTCCCCGCCCTCAAAGTATCCGTCGCGGCGGCTCAGCCCGCCAATGGCGGAGGTAATATTTCGCGCAAGACTCGGTTTTTCGGCAATTATGAGTTTCATATAATCATCCTAACAATACTAATAACTAATGAGTCGGCGCGAATCCGTGCGCAGTGTCTGTTAAATAACACTTCAATTAAAATACTTTTTATCAAGGCTTCTGAGCTGAATAGCTTCGAGAATGTGGTCTTGCTCGATGATTTCACTCTGTTCGAGATCTGCTATGGTTCGCGCCACCCTCAGAATGCGGTCATAGGCTCTCGCAGAAAGAGAAAGCTTTGAAAATGCCTGTTCCAATATTACTCCCGCGCTTTCGCTGAAACGGCATATCTCTTTTGTAAGCACACCGTTGAGCGAGCCGTTGGAGGACGCTCCGTACCTGCCGTTTCGCTGTGCCGCCGCCTGTCTTGCCGAACATACACGCGCTCGGATGGTATCCGAGCTTTCCGCTTTGTTTTCCTTATGAGCCGACAATTCGTCAAAGCTTACCGCAGGTACTTCAATCTGAATATCAATGCGATCAAGCAACGGACCCGAAATCCTCGATAAATACTTAACAACCGTACTGTGGGAGCATGTACACTCCTTTTGAGTACTGCCGTAGTAACCGCACGGACAGGGATTCATGGAGCAGACCAGCATAAAGTCGCTCGGAAAAGTCACTTTTCCCGATACGCGCGTGATGGTAATGCACTTATCTTCAAGCGGCTGTCTGAGTATTTCAAGCGAGCGCTTGTCAAACTCCGGCAATTCGTCGAGAAACAAAACGCCGTTGTGGCTCAAGGTTATTTCGCCGGGCATGGGAATTTTACCGCCGCCGGCGAGACCGACGCTCGACATTGTGTGATGCGGGGAGCGGAACGGGCGCCGTGTTATCAGCTCCTCCCCCTCCTTCAAAAGACCGCTGACGGAATATATCTTCGTAGTCTCTATCATTTCCTCAAAGGTCATGTCAGGCAGTATTCCCGCCAAAGCCTTGGAAAGCATAGTCTTGCCCGAGCCCGGAGGACCGATCAACAGTATGTTGTGACCGCCGGCGGCCGCAATTTCAAGCGCGCGCTTTGCGATATCCTGTCCCCGGATGTCCTTCATATCAACGGCGCAGCTGCTCCTGCGATATGCATTTTCGCGGCTGAACACAACAGGACTGAGCGCCGCATCTCCCTTGAGATGATGTATAAGCTCCGGCAAGTCGGAAATTCCGAACACCTTTATTCCCTCTACGACACTTGCTTCTTTACTGTTGCTTTTCGGCAGAAAAAGCTCCTTCATGCCGGCGTTTTTAGCGGCAATAGCCATGCACAGCGCACCCTCGCAGGGGCGCAGTTCACCGGTCAGCGAGAGCTCGCCGACAAAGCATTTTTCACTGAGATCAACCTCTGACAAAACGCTCTGAGCCAGCACCGACATGAGTATAGCAAGGTCATATGTAGAACCGGTTTTCTTTTTATCGGCCGGCGCAAGATTTATAGTGGTTTTACCCTTGCAAAACGGTATGGACAGAAAAGAGCTGACAGCGCTTATTCGGTCTATAGCCTCCTTGACGCCGGCGTCGGGCAGACCGATGATGTCTATTTCCGGCATTCCGCGCTCGCTGTAGCACTCTACCGTAACAGGATAGCCGTCAAGTCCCCAAAGTCCGACAGTAGATACTTTAGATATCATTTTCGTCAATCCCTTCAATTAAAAAGCCGTTATCAGGCCCTTATAATATCGCCCTTTTTTGCGGCGAACGGAAGCTTAACATAGAATTTCTGCTTGGCGTGGGGAGCGCTCTCTATAGGCTCCATGTTCTCATCTCTCATATCGGAAAGAATAAAGGAGCGTCCGACCGTGCCGGGAGATATTAACTCCGCCTGAGCTCCGGACACCAGCTTATTTCTCTGCAGGCACAGAGCAAACGAGCTTTCGCTGTCGTATTCCTCAACAGTCGCGAGAAAGGATTTTTCGCCCATATATCCCGGAACCGAAGCAAGATTCGGATTATTCATAGGGTGGTCAAAATAGTATCCGGTACAGTACTCGCGGTGGGAAACGCTGTCAAGCTCGCAAAGCAGTCTCTCGTCAAATCTATATTTCTCGCCGTCAGCGGCATAGCTGTCGAGCGCCATTCTGTAGCAGTTAGTAACAACGGCCGCATAATATGCGCTCTTCATGCGGCCTTCTATCTTCAGACTGTCCAGTCCGCACTTGCAAAGCTCGGGAATGTGCTCAATAAGAGACATGTCCTTTGACCCGAAAATGTAGGTGCCCTCGGGATGCACCTCGCCTGTCAGCGGACTATCCTTGCGCTTTTCCTCTGCAAAATTATAAATCCAGCGGCAAGGCTGGGCGCATTTGCCGCGATTTGCATCTCTGCCGGTATAATACTCCGACAGGAGACATCTGCCGGAAAACGAAACGCACATGGCGCCGTGAATGAACGCCTCGAGCTCCAATGTTGACGGAGTCTTCGCTCTGATTTCGGCTATTTCCTCCAGTCTGAGCTCCCGCGCGAGCACAACTCTCTTTGCACCGAGCTCATGCCAAACGCGGCAGGATTCGTAGTTGACTGTCGCTCCCTGAGTAGAAATGTGCAAATCCACAGACTCCGGCAAAAGTTTTCGGCAGAGCGACAAAACTCCCATGTCCGCCACAATAACCGCGTCGGGCTTTATTCCCCCAAGCACAGACAGATAGTCGCGAAGCTCCTCCAGCTCACCGCTGTGCGGCATGACATTTACCGTGACATATACTCTCTTGCCGAGCGCATGCGCATACTCGCAGGCTGACGCCAATTCTTCATCGGAAAAGTTGTCGGCGGCGGCACGCATACCGAAGCGACGGCCGGAAAGATATACCGCATCGGCTCCGTACAAAAGAGCAAAGCGCATTTTTTCGAAATTGCCGGCCGGGCTGAGAAGCTCGGGAAGTTTAACGCTTAACATCACTTTGAATTCCGGACAAACGCCGCAAAAGCGTTATAGGCAGAATGAACATCCAATTTGGAAACGACCTCATACGGAGCATGCATCGAAATGACGCCGACGCCGATATCAACAACCTCGATATTGAGCTTTGCTATAAACATAGCTACCGTTCCGCCGCCGCCCGCATCGACCTTGCCGAGCTCGCCCGTCTGCCATACAACGCCCGCATCGTTGAGAATCTTTCTGACCAGCCCAACAAACTCTGCCGAGGCGTCGTTTGTGCCGGATTTTCCGCGTGCGCCGGTATATTTAGTCAGGCACACGCCGTGATTGATAAACGCGCTGTTGCGCTTTTCATATACTTCGGGGAAATTCGGGTCAAAGAGCGCATTTACATCCGCACTGAGACAGCGGGAAGCCGCCAAAGTCTTTCTGACATTGACACCCTGACCGCCGGCGAGCTCGCAAATAAAGTCATACAGAAAATTAGTGTTCATGCCGGTATTGCCCGCGCTTCCGGTCTCCTCCTTATCGGCGAGCACCGCTACGGCCGTGCGCTCGGGCGTATAATCCATATCGAGAAGCACTCTCGCGCACGGGTAAGCGCAGACACGGTCGTCGTGACCGTAGGAGCCGATGAGACTGCGGTCAAATCCAATATCGCGCGCCTTCATTTGCGGAACAAAGGTCAGCTCGGAGCTTATAAAGTCCTCTTCGCAAATGCCGTAATTCTCGCCCAGATACTTGAGAACAGCGTTCTTTATCCTGTCGCCGCCCTCGCCGCTGACAGGAAGAGAACCAACAAGTACATTCAGGCTCTCGCCGGGAACAGCCTGATACATCGGCTTCTTGACCTGGTCGTCAGCAAGATGCGGAAGCAGATCCGTAATATAAAAAATCGGATCATTGTCCTTTTCGCCGATCCTGATTTCAAGCTCCGTGCCGTCTTTCTTTACGACTACTCCGTGAAGCGCCAGCGGAACCGTCGGCCACTGATATTTCTTTATTCCGCCGTAATAATGCGTCTTGAAGAAAGCCATTTCGCCGTCCTCATAAAGAGGATTAGGCTTCAAATCAATCCGGGGAGAATCAATATGCGCCGCAATAATGTTTACTCCCGCATCTACAGGCTTTTCTCCCACAACGGCAAGAATAAGCGACTTGCCCCTGTTATTATAGTATATTTTATCGCCCGCGCTGTACGACTTGCCGTATTCAAACGGCTTAAAGCCGCGCCCGCGAGCCTGTGCGACGACTGTATTTACTGCCTCCCTCTCGGTCTTGCAGTCGTCCAAAAACTTCTTATAATCTTCGCAAAACTCATTTGCGGCTATTATCTGCTGTTGGGTCAGCACATCGGCTGCGCTGGCATTTTCGTATCCGTACTGCTTTTTGATTTTTTCTGTTTCTGTCATAAATATCACTCCTTAAAACACTGATTATTACTGATAATAACTTATCACTTGCCGCCCGCGTCGGCCGATGCAGATGACGAAGCCGAAGTATCGGTCTGCTGAATGACGGTATCGTTATAATCCTTCCAATTCCTGTCGGCATACATCTTCTTGTAGCTTTCCTCGTACGAAAGGACCTTTTTTACATAATTTCTTGTCTCGTCGTACGGTATGTTTACTAACTTTCCGTCGATATAAACCTCGGGGTCGTTCATCCATTGCTTAACCTTGCCGTGGCCGGCATTATATGCCGCACTGACAAGCTCCCAGTCCCCGAAAACGCTGTATAGCCACGAAAGATAGTATGTACCGACGCGAATATTGGTATCGGGCTCTGTCAGCTTTTCCGGCTGATATTCTTCATTAAGGTGACCTCTGCCGCACAGCCACTCATATGTTGCGGGCATTACCTGCATAAGTCCCACGGCACCGACAGACGACTTTGCCTGCGGATTGAAACCGCTTTCCGCTCGGATAGTGGCATAAATAACATACATCGGCACATGAAAACGGTCGCTGTACTTTGTAACAGTCTCCTCATACTGCAGCGGCCATGACGGCTGAGTGGTCTGCTCCGGCTCTTGGTCGCCCTTAAGCTTGGAAATAAGCAAGCCTATCGTCAGTATTAACAGAAACGCAACGGCAGCAAACAAAACGTTTCTTATTCTTTTGTTTTTTCTCGCCCGTCTTACCGGTCTTTTTGCCGTGCTCATGCGTTAAGCTCCTTATACAGCGATTCGGCCGACTTTATCAGTCCGTTTTCATCAGTGTCATTTACTATAATCTTATCGCTTTTTGAAGAAAGGGTTATATCATCAAGCTGACGATAAAGCCGTGCCCTTGCCTCTTCAACAGTACAGCCGTCGCGCGCGGTGATTCTCTCCAGCTTGACGCTCTCCGGCGCGGTAACGGCAACGGTAGTATCGCATTTTTTATCAAATCCGCTTTCAAAAAGCAAAGGTGCCTCAACCAGAATTATATTGCGGCCGAGCTTTTCCCCCTCGAGAATAAGGCGATCCACCTCTGCCGAAATATACTTGTGGGTTATCAAATCCAACAGTTCGAGTTTATCGGAATTTGAAAATACCTCCTCGGACAAGGCCTTTCTGTCAAGCGACCCATCCGGCAAAACAATATTTTCACCAAAGCTTTCCCGAAGCTCATCTATACATTTTCCCGGTGCTCCGACAATGACGGAATACACCTCGTCGCAATCAATTCTGAAAGCGCCCAGCCGCTCAAGTTCCCGTGCAAATGTGCTTTTTCCCGAGCCGATACTGCCGCATATGCCGACAACCTTAACCTTATCAAGGTCTATGGCATTGAATCCGCATGCCTTAACAAGACGGTTTCTTACGGCAAAGCCTATACCGCTGTCAGAGGGCAAGCGGGCATATATCTCCCGCACGGGAAGACTGTCAAACCGTCTGAGTGCGTCAAACAGAAGCTTTGCCTGCTCCTCTAAGTCATCGTGATGGCCGAAGGTCAGCACAAGCTCCGACTGCGGGAGAGACTCTGCATCCTCATCGTAACAGAGAATACCGCATTTTTCGACCTCACGCGCGCGAAAAAAAGCATTCACCTTTTCCTCGGCGCCGGTCACTGCCCAGACAGGCGCCTTAGGAGCGTAATGACGGTATTTCATCCCGGGTGCGAGCGGATGTTCATTGTCTTTCATTTTTCTGACAACTGCATCATCCACCTCGACATCGCCGCAGACCTCTCTCAGCTCTTCAAGCGTCACTCTCCCGGGTCGGAGAAGTCTCACCTTCCCGTCAAGCACAGATACAATAGTAGATTCGACTCCGACCTCGCAAGGGCCGCCGTCGATTATCATATCAACGCGCGAGTCCATATCCTGAACGCAATGCTCGGCTTTGGTGGGGCTCGGTCGGCCGGAAATGTTTGCACTCGGCGCTGCTATCGGTACTCCCGAAAGCTCAATAAGCTTTCGCGCCGTCTTATTGACGGGGCATCTGACCGCAACGCTGTCCAGTCCGCCGGTAACCGACACCGGTATAATATCACGCTTTTTCATAATCACGGTTATCGGGCCCGGCATAAAGCGCTCGCTTATCTTATAATAAAGCGGCGAGGTATAGGCGTATTTTTCCGCATCCTCGGGGCGGGCAATGTGTATTATGAGCGGATTGTCGCTCGGTCTGCCCTTGGCCTTATATATATGCGAACTTGCCTGAGCATCAAGCGCATTCGCTCCGAGACCGTAAACTGTCTCGGTCGGAAAAATCACAAGTCCGCCGCGCTTTATTATTTCCGCGGCATCCTTCAGACGCTTGTCATCCTCGTTTTTTACCCTAATAAAAGTGGTTTTCAATTATACCTCTCCGTTTTCAAGCAGCTTGGTTCTCTCATGAGTTGCAAGTGCCTCGATCAACTCGTCCAAATCTCCGTTAAGCACTGACTCCAGACTATGAAGCGTCAAGCCGATTCTATGGTCTGTAACCCGGCTCTGCGGATAATTGTAGGTGCGTATTCTCTCACTGCGGTCGCCCGTGCCGACTTGGCTCTTTCGCTTGGTATCCATTTCGGCATTCTGCCGCTCAAGCTCCGCTTCGTACAGCTTAGCCTTGAGCAC
>JAQXGK010000004.1 GCA_029006345.1 Bacillota bacterium | reverse complement strand
TTCCGAGATACTCGTCCTGATCGGCACGGCGCATCTTCCATTCGAGAAACTGCTCGCGGGACATCAGAACCTCACGCGGCTTTGAACCTGCGAAGGGACCGACAATGCCCATTTCCTCCATAGTATCTATAATTCGCGCGGCACGGCTGTAGCCCAATTTCAGCTTGCGCTGCAAAAGACTCGTTGAAACGGCGCCGTTATCCACCGCAACCTCTATAGCAGGCAAAAGCATATCGTCGCCGTCGATATCGCCGAGCTCGCCTTCGCCGTCCTCCACTGCTGCAGACGAGCGCTTCTTCTCGCCGCAGTGCGCGGCTTCCTTATCAATCTTATCGGAAATCTCGTCGGAATATTCCGCCGACTTGATATTCTTAATATAGGTGACAATGCCCTCGATTTCCTTTTCATCGACAAACGCGCCCTGTACGCGGCGCGGCTTGTTCGAGCCGACCGGGGCATACAGCATATCGCCTCTGCCGACCAGCTTTTCGGCGCCGACAACGTCAATTATCGTGCGGCTGTCGACCTGGCTTGCAACGGTAAAGGCTATTCTCGACGGAATATTAGCCTTGAGCACACCGGTAATAACATCGACCGACGGTCTCTGGGTACCGATAACGAGGTGCATTCCGGCGGCACGCGCTTTTTGCGCAAGACGGCAAATGCTGGCTTCAACATCGTCACGCGCCGCCATCATAAGGTCGGCAAGCTCGTCGATGATGATTACTATCTTCGGCAAAACCTCCATGTCGGGATTTTTTGCCGCGATCTCATTATAGGTGTCGATATTTCTAACCGCCGCCGACTCGATGAGTACAAATCGGCGCTCCATCTCGGTAACCGCCCAGCAGAGCGAACCGGCCGCCTTCTTGGGGTCGCTGACAACCGGAACAAGCAAATGCGGCAAACCGTTGAACACGCTGAACTCGACCTTCTTCGGGTCGATGAGAATAAGCTTGACCTCGTCGGGCGTGGCCTTATACAAAATGCTGACGATAAGCGAATTTATACACACCGATTTACCCATACCTGTCGCACCGGCGATAAGCATATGCGGCATTTTTGAAATATCGCAGAAAACAGGCTTTCCGGCAACATCCATACCGAGTGCGGCGGTCAGACGGCTGCGGGAGTTTCTGAACTCGTCGCTGTCTATAAGACTGCGAATGTAAACCGTAGATACAATCTTATTGGGAACCTCGATTCCCACGGCTTCCTTGCCGGGAATAGGCGCTTCTATACGCACGCCGGACGATGCGAGATTAAGCGCAATATCGTCCGCCAGATTTACTATCGAACGGACACGCACGCCGACCTCGGGCGACAGCTCGTAGCGAGTGACTGTCGGCCCCTTTGAGATGCCGAGAATGTGCGTCCGCACTCCGAAGCTTTCAAGCGTTGAAACCAGCTTGTTGCCGAGGGCTTCTATGGCCTTTTCGTCGTGAACACGGTTAGCCTCCGGCTTGTGAAGCAGATTGATATCCGGCAGCTTATAACTGATTTCCTCCGGCTCTTTGCTTTGTGCCGGCTCGCTTTCAACCTCCACCGGCTGCCTCTCGACCTCTATCGCAGTATCCGCCTGCTGCAAATCGTCTGTCAGCTCTGTCTGCCTCGAACGGAATTTTTCGGCAATCTCGCTGTCTGTCGGAGCGTCGAATATTTCATCAAGCGACGGCGCTTCGTAGCTTTCCGCCGGTTCAAGAATCTCCGAATCCGGCTCGTCGTCGATACTGATATCTACATTATACTCCTTTTCTTCCTCAATGACCCCGACCGTCTTATATGACGATTCCGGCCTCATCTCAAGGCTTTCGTCGAGATCAAGCGGCGCCTTCGTTTTGCGCTCGGCGCGAGCTGTCTGTGCCTGCTGTGCCTCACGCTCTTTCTGCTCCTCGCGCTGCTCTCTTTCCAGACGCGCCGCCTGTGCGCGCGCCGCACGGTTATCGGCTATCGCCTTCTTCTTTCGGCGCACCTTTTCTTTATTATTATCGCTTTCAATATACTTTCGGATTAGCTTTGCGGGAGACGACCCGAAAATATACGACGCAATAACGATTATTCCCAAAATGAGAATTATTCCGGTAACAACACTACCGACCGCCGCGCGCATGGCATTCACTGTAAAGCCGCCGACGATTCCGCCGCCCTTGAGCGAAAGACCCGCCTCGGCCTGAACGCCTGCTTCAAAGCCCTCTACCTTAAAGAAAAGTCCCCAAAGCGAAGAAATCAATACAAGCTCGATAAGCGACAGCCACCACTTATATTTGTAAGCGCCTGTTCTCGCGTCCGATCTGTAAAAAATCGCATTGAAAATCAGGATGACCGGAATCAAATATCCGCCTATACCGAAGGCCTGCCTGAGCGTACGGCTGACGAAATTTCCCGCCGCGCCCGAACCGGCTATCAGAAATACCGTAAGGATGGCCGCCAGAATAAGCAAAACATACGGCATCAGCAATATATTCGTCTCTCCGAGCCCTGAGCCCGACGCTTTCGACGGCTTTTTTTCCCTATATTTTAACTTCTGCTGTCCGGAGGCGGCTTTTCCGCCCCTGCCGGAACTGTTTTTCTTTTTTGTAGCCATTCTCTCAGTCCTTGTTAGCAGTTAGTTTGATGAGCAAATCCGTATCGTCATCCGCCGCGGCACGGTTTCTCACCGTCTTTCCGCATTTTGCACAGCGAAATACTATAACAAAGCCCTTTTTCGGATCGGGCAGGCTTTGAACCGGCACAAGCTCGCCGCGGCAGGGATTTTTCCGATCCCCCGGCATGATATCCACATGCAGGGAATAAAGGCAGTACGGGCAATGGTTGCGCGAGCTGTAACCCAGCGGCGGCACGGTCCTGCCGCAATGAACGCAGACAAAGCCGTCATCGTTTTTGCAAAAGCGCTTGCTCTCAAGCGGATGTCGGTTATCGCTCTGGCTCATGACAGCATTTCCGTCCTCATAATATCGTTTGCGGAAAAACGCTCAAAAAGCAGATAGCCCTTTACTCCGAGCTCGGTGAGCTCCTTGGGCAGCTCACGAAAGCCGCGCATTCCGACTGTATCGGTGGTACGCATGCCCGAAATTCCGGTCGAATTGAACTTGACGGCGGCTTCCTTCTTAGTCCAAATGTCAAAGAAGGCCTCCGTTTTTTCCTCGCCTTCCGCAAATGCGGCCAACTGCTTTTTCTCATTTTCGGTGAAAAAGCCGGCCACAATGCGTTTGAAGCTCCTATTTGAAAACGGCCGCTTCTCGAAATCCAGCGCAACATTACAGCCGCTGAAGACAACGGCGAATATATTGCCGGAATGGCACACCGAGAAGCTGTCAGGGTAATCCCTGAAGGTCGGTCTGCCGTTTTTTTCCGAGAAAACCGGAATGCCCCCGGTGCCGTATTTCAGTCTGAGATATCTCTCAGCCGCCTGCCGTCTTGCGGCAAGCGACATATCCCGATCCACATCTCTGTCAAAAACTTTGATATATAATGCCGCTCCGAACATTATTCCTCCGTTTCATCATCCTCATCCATATCATCGTCTTCTTCGTCAGTATCTTCTTCATCGTCAAACTCATCGATATCGTCTATCGCTTCTTCCTCTGCTGCATCCTCCGGGATATCTTCGAGCTCGGCGGTGCTTTCATCAAGCTCCAGCGTCGTCTCGGCGGCTGTTTCTTCCTCCTTCTCAAGCTCCTCGTCGTTTTTAACTCTCTGGAAGGAGATAAGCTTTGCGTCCTCGGCGACCCTCATGGTGCGAACGCCCATAGTCGCTCTGCCCTTGCAGGGGATTCCGTCCACGCGGGTGCGCACCAGCAGACCGCTGTCGGAAATCATTATGATATCGTCGTCCTCGCGAACCGCACTCATGCCGGCAAGTACGCCGGTCTTGTCGGTCAGCTTATGAATGATAACACCCTTACCGCCTCTGTGACGTACAGGGAATTTATCTATCTCGGTGCGTTTTCCGTAACCGTTTTCCGTTATGGTAAGCACCGTCTTGCCCTCGCTTGACGGGTCTATCGCAACACAGCCGACTACTCTGTCGCCCTCGGCGAGACGAATTCCGCGCACACCGCGGGCCGTTCTGCCCATGACGCGCACATCGCTCTCATGGAAACGGACTCCTCTGCCGCCGGCGGCTCCGATAAGAATGTCATTGTTGCCGTCGGTACGCGCTACAAATATCAGCTCGTCGCCCTCAGCGAGACCTATCGCGCGCAGACCGCCCTTGCGAATGCGCCTGAAGCAGCTTATCGGCGTTCTCTTGACGGTGCCGGAACGGGTGACCATGGTCAGGTAATCGTCCGCGTCAAGTCTGTCGCCGGAGACAATCGTGGTTATCTTTTCGCCCTCGGCAAGGTTGAGAATATTCACTATATTCATGCCCTTTGCCGTTCTCGACGCCTCGGGTATCTCGTAGCACTTCTTGACAAACAGCTTTCCGAGGTTAGAGAACATGAACAGATAATTGTGGCTGTGCGAGACAAACACATCCTTGACATAGTCCTCGTCGCGCGTTGCCATGGCGGTAATTCCCTTGCCGCCGCGGTTCTGTGCCTGATAAAGGTCTACGCGCATACGCTTGATATAACCGGTGTTTGTCATGGTGACAATGCACTTGTGCTTCTCTATGAGATCCTCAAGCAGTATATCGTCTGCCTCCTCGATACCGGTCAGTCTCTCGTCGCCGAACTTGCGCTTTATTTCCAGCAAATCGTCGCGTATGATCTCATTTACCTTGTTGATATCCGCTAAAATTCCGTTCAGCTTCTCTACAAGCGCTATTTTCTCCGCCATTTCGGCAAGTACCTTTTCTATCTCAAGACCGGCGAGTTTGCCCAGCGGCATTTCCACTATCGCCTGACCCTGAATGTCAGAAAGGTCAAAGCGCTCGATAAGCGCGGACTTGGCGTCTGCAACCGTCTTGCTTGAACGGATAATGCGGACGACCTCGTCGATATTATCTATGGCAATCTTATAGCCCTCGAGAATGTGAAGCCGTGCGAGCGCCTTATCGCGGTCAAATATCGTACGGCGGGTGATTACATCCTCCTGATGCTTGACGTAATATGTCAGAACCTGTTTGAGGTTGAGCGTTTTAGGCTCATTATTAACCAGGGCAAGCATATTTACCGCAAAGGTGTCCTGAAGCTGCGTGTTTTTATACAGCAGATTCACGATGACATCGCGGTTTACGTCCTTCTTGAGATCGACGACTATTCTCATTCCGTCTCTGCCCGATTCGTCGCGCAGATCGGCTATACCTTCGATCTTTTTGTCGTTTACAAGGTCGGCTATACTTTTTACAAGCATCGACTTGTTGACCTGATACGGGATCTCGGTGTAGACTATCGACTGTCTGCCGCCGTGCTCCTCAAAGTGATACTTGGCGCGCAGTCTGATTTTGCCGCGGCCGGTCGTGTAAGCCTCGTATATGCCGTTTTTGCCGTATATGGTCGCGCCGGTGGGAAAATCCGGTCCCTTTATGTACTGCATCAAATCCATTATTGTGCAGTCGGGGTTATCCATTAGATATACCGTCGCGTCTATTACCTCTCCGAGGTTATGCGGGGGAATGTTGGTTGCCATACCGACGGCGATACCCACCGAGCCGTTGACAAGAAGATTCGGGAAGCGCGACGGTAAAACGACGGGCTCCTTCTTTCTGTTGTCGAAGTTCGGCATGAAGTCAACGACATTCTTGTCGAGATCGGCAAGCATCTCATTTGAAATCTTTGCCATTCTCGCCTCGGTATAACGGTAAGCTGCGGCGCCGTCACCGTCGATGTTGCCGAAGTTTCCGTGACCCTCGACCAGAGGGTAACGCAGTGAAAACGGCTGCGCCATTCTGACAAGGGTGTCGTAAACCGCCGCGTCGCCGTGAGGATGGTAGCTGCCGAGAACATTACCGACAGTGGTTGCCGACTTACGGAATGCCTTGTCGTAAGTCAGTCCGTCCTCGTACATTGAGTAAAGCACTCGTCTGTGAACCGGCTTGAGACCGTCGCGGACGTCGGGCAGAGCGCGCCCGACGATTACGCTCATGGCGTAGTCGATATAAGAGGTCTTTATTTCCTTTTGTATTTCGACCTGCTCAATATTCTGGCCTTCTGTATAAATATCCATATTTATTCTGTCATACCTTTCCGTTTAGTCTTTGAAGCAGCTCGAAAATCCGCGCCTTTTCAGGCATATTGCAGCCCATTGTCTCCGCTGTTGCCGCTCCTGCCGCCATGGCGAAATCAAGAGCCGCGCGAATGTCGCCGGTTCGGTCGAACTCGTAAATGAAGGAAGCGAGCGAAACATCACCCGCTCCGACGGGGTTATGTTCGGTTATGTCAACCGCATTGCCGTCATACACGCCCTCGGGACCCATGTAAAACGAGCCCTCCCGACCGTATGTGCAAAACACCCTCGTACCGAAGCTGTCGATAATTCCCTTTGCGTATTCCTTCATGTCGGAAATTGTTGAAAATTCTTTTTTCGCCAGCATCTCAAATTCCCGCTTATTGGGTTTGATAAGATACGGTTTTGCCTGAACGGCGTATTCCAAAGCAGTTTTATCGCAATCGGCGATGCACTTGAAGCCGAGCTTGTTCGCCTCTCCGATAATATAGTTATACACAGATTTTTCAACACCCTGTGGAATACTGCCGGATAAAAACAGATAGTTTCGGTCGCTTGAGGGAGAGTTTTTCAACATTTCCAACAGGTTTTCAACAAGCGCTGTATATTCTGCGGCGGAAATCGGTCCTCCTGCGGAATTAATTTCTGTAAACCGATTTTCTGCCTTTTGCTCTATTAACTTGATATTCATTCGGGTCGGGGCGACAGTGCGTAAAAAATCGAAGTCTATGTCCTCGCGCTCCAGCTCGCCCTCCAAGAGCTCGCCTAAAAAGCCGCCGGAAAAACCTAAAACCTTGCATTCGCTTCCGTACAGCTTGAGAGCGCGGGCTATATTTATGCCCTTGCCGCCTGCTGTCATTAATCCCGAATTATAGCGGTTATTTGTATTTATTCTCAGCTCGTCGAGATAAACCGCATTATCTATCGACGGATTGAGACAAAGTGAAATAAACATGATTATATATCCAAATTGCTTACAAAGCGTGCATTCTGCTCTATGAATTCGCGTCTGGGTTCGACTTTGTCACCCATAAGAAGAGAGAAGGTTTCATCCGCCGCGTAAGCGTCGTCTATCGTTACCTGTATTAATGTCCTGCGCTCGGGATCCATGGTGGTTTCCCAAAGCTGTTCTTTATCCATCTCGCCGAGACCTTTGTAGCGCTCCGCCTGAGCGTTTCCACCCATTTCGGCGATTTTTTGGTCGCGCTCGGCGTCGGAAAATGCGTACGCCTGCTGCTTACCCTTATAAACCTTATAAAGAGGAGGGCAGGCACAGAATACATGACCCTGCTCAATAAGCGGTCTCATGTGACGGAAGAAGAAGGTGAGAAGAAGCGTCTTTATGTGCGCGCCGTCAACATCGGCATCCGCCATAAGCACTACCTTGCCGTAACGGAGCTTTTCTATATCGAATTCATCTCCGATACCGCAGCCGAGAGCCTGAATTATCGGGACTGTCTGAACAGAGGAATACACCCTGTCAAGCCGCGCTTTCTCGACATTTAATATTTTACCTCTCAGCGGAAGTATTGCCTGGAATTTACTGTCGCGGCCGTCCTTTGCGGTTCCTCCCGCGCTGTCTCCCTCGACTAAGAAGAGCTCTGTCTTTTCAGGCGAGCGTTCCTGGCAGTCTGCGAGCTTTCCGGGCATTCTTGCCGATTCAAGCGGACTCTTTCTTCTGGTATTTTCTCTTGCCTTCTTTGCGGCCTCCCTCGCTCTTGCGGCGAGCAGAGCTTTCTCTATCAGAATTTTGGCTACAGCCGGGTTTTCCTCAAAATATGCGCCCAACTTGTCGCACACCATCTGATATACAAACGGTCTTACCTCGCTGTTGCCCAGCTTGGTCTTTGTCTGACCCTCAAACTGCGCCTCAAGAACCTTGGTACTTATTACCGCAGTAAGACCCTCTCTGACATCCTCGCCGGAAAAGTTCTTGTCATCGGCCTTCAGAAATCCGTACCGCTTGGCATAGTCGTTAAATACCTTTGTAAGCGCTGTCTTAAAGCCCATTTCATGCGTGCCGCCTTCGGCGGTATGTATGTTGTTGGCAAACGACATTATCATTTCGTTATAGCCGTCGTTATACTGCAAGGCTATCTCGGTTTCGGTTTCCTTGCCAACCTGCGCGATATATATTACCTTTTCGTTTATATTGTCGGCATGCTTTTTGGAGTTTAAGTATTCGACAAAGCTCTTGATACCGCCCTCAAAGCAGAGAAGCTGATGCTGTTTGCTCTGCTCCTTTTTATAGTATCCGCCGTCGTTTTCACCGAAGGCATTAACGCTGTCGGACTCGTCCTGCTCCTGCTTATCCTCTGTGTTCTCCGAATCCTCCAGGGCCTGTTCCTCTTGGATATCGCGGTCGTCTATGAACTCGATAGTCAGCCCGGCATTGAGAAACGCCTGCTCCCGGAGTCTGTTGAGAATTGTAGTGTAGTCATATTCATTTTCGGTGAAAATAGTGCTGTCCGCCATGAATCTGACATAAAGACCCTTTTCGTCAGTCTCGCCCTCGCACTTGAGTGCTCTTGCCACCATACCTCTTTCAAAGCGTTCGGTGTACTTTTTGCCCTCATGGCAGTTAACTACCTCCACCCATTCCGACAGCGCGTTAACAACGCTCGCGCCGACGCCGTGAAGACCGCCCGAGACTTTATAACCGCCGCCGCCGAATTTTCCGCCGGCATGCAGAATGGTAAATACAACTTCAATAGTCGGCAGCCCTGTTTTAGGATTGATGCCGGAGGGAATTCCTCGGCCGTTATCCTTTACGGAAACGCTTCCGTCATTATGCAGGGTAACGGTGATTTTATCGCAATGACCGGCAAGTGCCTCGTCAATAGAATTATCCACAATCTCGTAAATCAGGTGATGCAGACCTCTCTGCGATGTCGAACCGATATACATACCCGGTCTCTTTCTGACCGCCTCAAGTCCTTCAAGAACCTGAATTTGCTCGTCGCCGTAAACCGCGTCGCCGTTGTCGGCAAACTTTTCGGCAGCCTCTTCCTCCTCCGGGGCGGTTATCTCGACAATAGGCTCAGTGTTAATATCTTTCTTGTCCAAAATGTGCACCTATCCTTTTATTATTTTCACTTAAATCTATATAAAAACGGGTATACCGTCATTTGACTTATAAATATAAAAACAGGGGTAAATTCAATCTGTTCTTAATAACCGGACATATCCGGCAAAACCTACTTGCACCTATCGGCAAGCGTCTGTGCGGAAATATGAGAAATATACAGCTTGCTTCCGGGCTTAATGTTTTTTGCCGATCTGACTGTGCTCTCAACAATAAATGCCGCCGGAAGCTCGCTTGATATCACTTTTACCGCGCCGTCCTCCTGCTTTTTTTTAACATAATCGCGGGTAACGCGCGAAATTGTCGAGCTGTCGGGATTAAGTATCGCCACGATATTGCTCTTCTTCAGGCTGACATTATTTCCGATATGCAAAAATATAGGATTTTTTGCCATATACTTTCTCCGTTTATCACATTAAAAAACCGGGCTGATTTTATAATTATCCAAGCGCAATATAACCGCAATTATGCCGTTTTTTCATATAAATACGTCTTGATTATAATTAAAAACCGCGGCGTTTTGATTATTTTTTCTGTGAATATACTCCGCCTTTAACCATAATTATCCTCGCCGCATCCAGCCCCTTGAAGCCGCTTCGGCTGCAGTCGGTCACAATTACCTGCTTGCCCTCAAGCTCCGAAAGTACAAAGCTCTGACGGGAGGAATCAAGCTCTGAGAGTATATCGTCAAACAACAGCACCGGATATTCGCCGGTTTCGTTTTCCGAAATATCGCCCTCGGCTAACTTGAGCGACAAAACGCAAGAACGCTGCTGCCCCTGCGAGCAATAGCTGCGCGCGCTGTGTGAATTAACCTCTATCTGTAAATCGTCGCGCATTATTCCTTTTGTGGTAAAGCCGTATTTAATATCGTTTTGAAGACACGAAGCGAGCATTTTCCTATAATATTCCGCTATCTGCGGCTTTTGCACGATATCAGGCGGAACATCACAGCGATATTTCACCGTCAGCCTTTCGCGGCCTCCGGATATGCGCGAATACTGCTCACTTGCCCTGACGGCAAGCATTTCAATATACTGCCGCCGCACCGGAATGACCTCACCGGCACATTGAGAGAGCTTTTCGTCCCATATCTCAAGCATTCCTTCGTCACGCCTACCGGAGGCGAGCTGTCTTAAAAGCGCGCTTCGGTGTGCCGATACCACCATATATTCATGTAAAATCGAAGCATACCTGGGTTTAAGCTGGCAGATAGCCGCGTCTATAAAGCTGCGCCGCTCTCCGGGACCGTCCTTAATGAGCGACAAATGCTCCGGACAAAACAATACTACCCTGAACTGTCCCAAAAACTCGCTGAGTCTGTCCAGTTTAACGGCATTTTTGTAAATGTGCTTGGCGCCGTTTTTGCCGATATCTATTTTCAGGCGCTCACTGCCGCGAAACGCCTGTCCGGAAAACTCACACGCCATCTGCGCTGTATCACAGCCGTGCCGTATAAGCTCGCGGTTTCTGACTGCGCGGAAGCTCTTGGCACAGGCGAACATATACGCCGCCTCAATAGCATTTGTCTTTCCCTGGGCATTATTTCCGTACAGAATATTGACTCCGTCGGAAAACTCTATCGTCTGGCACTCAATATTTCTGAAATTGCAAAGGCTTAAATATTCAAGCTTCATAAAATCAGTTAAGTCTTACCGGGAGCACCATATAACAGAAATCCTCGTGATCAACCGGCTTGATTATCATTCCGCTTATCGGCGAATACAGCTCTATCAAAACCTTTTCGTCGCCGCTTATTTCGGCTCCCTTGAGAGCGTCAAGCAAATATCTGTGATTAAAGCCGACTGTAATCTCTTCTCCCTCGACCTCGGCGTCAAATTCCTCGTCAATCCGCCCGTTTACGGTGTTGCAGGTAATTCTTACCGAATCGGGTGTAACAATAAATTTTATCGGGCTTTTCGCACGTTCATCTATAATCAGCGCAGACCTCTCTACCGCCGCGATAGCGTCGGAAAGATTTACGGTCGCATATGTCTTGAACACCTTAGGAATAGATTTATCGTAGTCGAAATAGTTGCCCTCAATCAGACGCGAGAAAAATATAAGATTGTCAAAGGAAAAGATAATATGCTTACGCGAAAGCTCGACCTTAACTTCGCTTTCGTCATCACTGCTCAAAAGCTTATACAGCTCAGTAAGAGTTTTGCCGGGAACTATAAAGCTTCCTTCCCTGATAGACTCCGCCTCAAAGCTCTCGTCCTTTATCGAAACTCTGTAACCGTCGCAGGAACAGAGCCTGAGTCTGCCGTTGCCGAACTCAAAATTTATTCCCGTCAGAACAGGCTTGTTGTCGGAAAGAGAATATGAGAATATGACCTGGGATATCATCTTTTTGAGCGTTCCCTGCGAAATCTTGAAGCCTCTGTCTCCCTTGAGTTCAGGAAGGGACGGATAGCTCTCGCTGGACATACCGCTTATCTCAAAGCGGCTCTTCTGACAGCTGATGGTAGTAATAAATCTGTCGTCGTTCTGAACAGATACCTCAGTATCCGGCAGGCTTCTGACAATAGACACAAATTTATGACCCTCAAGCAGCAAATTGCCGCCTTCAAGCACAGTCGCCGGAATGCTTGTTTTAAGACCCTTATTTATATCGAATCCGGTAATCGTCAGCGTCGAATTTTCCTCGTCAGCATGTAAAAACACACAGGAAAGCGCCGCAATGGTACTTTTATTGCTGACGGCGCACAGAGCGGGAAGCAATGCATCAAGAAGCGGTTTCTTATCTACTCTTATAAACATAATCTTTTTGCCTTTCCGTTTAATTTTTTCAACAATCGTTACAGACAGTTTATTTTTGTGTCGTCGGGCCTTGTGTCCGACTATATTTATAAATAAAAATATATTTTAGTAGAAGTAGTAGCAGTAGGTAATGTGTAAAATGTGTATAACACAAAAACAGCTTGATATATCAGCAGTTATTTACATACATCATACCGTGTCAGAGCATTATGAATAATTGTCGATTTTTCGGAGAACCGGTTTTGCACATGACTGTGTGGAAAACTTTCATACTGATTCTGTGGAAAATCAAAAAACGTTTTCTACGGTTTTCTGTCCGGTTTTCAACATGCTCAGACAAAATAATGCGGTAAAAATTAACTATGATAATGTCGGAGAGCTGAAAAATAAATTTTTCTTTAAAACAGAGTAAAGCACGGTAATTTTCGCTTTTCAGAGCAATTTTTAACTGATAAAAAGAAAAATACAACTTATTTATGCTTTAATCTCGTTTATAACCGTTGTTATCTCGTGCTCGAGACTGGGATTATTCTTGACCTCCCGCTCCATGCTGTTGATGGCAAACAGAACGGAAGAATGATTCTGCGAGAAAATGCGGGCAATATCGTTGAGAGAGAGATCGGTCAGCTTGCGAAGTATGTATGTAGCGCAATGACGTGCCGCTGAAATCTCTTTAGTACGCTTTTTGGACTTCATTTCATCTATTGACACGCCGTATTTGTTGCTGACGGTGACAAGTATTTTTTCAACAGTTACCGACATAGGCTCGTTTTCGGAGAGTATGTCCTGGATACAGCTCTTTGCAAGTGCAAGGTCTATTTTAATTCCGCCGTTCAAAAAGCTGAAAGCGTTTATTTTCTTTATTGCACCCTCAAGCTGACGGATATTGTCCTTAATCTGCTCGGCAAAGTAGATGATTACATCCATCGGCAGTTCAATTCCCATATCCTTACACTTACTCTTCAGGATAGCTATTCTCAGCTCGAGGTCGGGGGGCTGAATGTCTACTATGACACCCATTTCAAAACGTGTCTTCAATCTGTTTTCAAGCTGAGGCATATCCTTTGGAGGACGGTCGGAGGAAATAATTATCTGCTTTGAATCCTGATAAAGCGCTTCAAACGTATGGAAGAATTCCTCCTGAACGCCGAGCTTTCCGGAAATGAACTGGATATCGTCGACAAGCAATACATTTACATTTCGGTATTTTTCGCGGAAAAACTGCATCGGGCGTTTTGTCGTAAGAGAATCTACCATCTGATTTGTGAAATCCTCGCCTCTGACATACAGCACCTTTTCGGGGGAGCTTGTCTTCAGAAGCTCATTCATGGTAGCAAAGAGAAGGTGAGTTTTTCCGAGTCCTGAGTCGCCGTAAATAAACAGCGGGTTATAGTCGGTAGCAGGATTTTTTGCAACTGCCATGCAGAGATTTCTTGCAAATTTATTTGTATTGCCGGCAATAAAGTTTGAGAAGGTATATTCCTGTTTGTTTTTAGGACGGTTTGGTATCGGAAGCGCCTCGGACGGCTCCTCGGGCGGCTCCTCCGGATAGAGATCGGGATTAGGCTTGGGAGTTTCTCTTTCAATACCGTGAATAAAATCATCAACAAGCTCGTCGGGAGTTTTATCTGAGCTGTCTTCGGTGGAAATGAATGCTATCTTTATGTCAAATCCGATAAGCTCGCCCAATATTTCTTCCAGCATTTTTGAATAACGCTTAGTCAATATCTGCCGTTTGAATTCAACCGGAGTTCCGACATAAGCTATATCCTCTGTCAGACGTAAAAGCGTGAGATCCTTAAACCACAGGTTAAAGGACGCCTGTGAAATATCCGGGTTGTCGAGAACCGTATTGAGTACGTGATTCCACAGCTCCTGCAATGAGTCCATTAATAAAATCCTTTCTTTTTTCAGATTAACAAGACCATATATACGGTTATGTATAAACCTTAACGCAACGCAAAAAAGCGATTTACGCGCAAAATAACGTCCCTGAGGGCATACTGCCCCCATATTCTGCATTATTATATCATAAAACCGCCGATTTTTCAAGAATTTCTTATAATATATAAGGAAGAAAAATTTTTTTAAAAACCTGTGTTTTTCCTTGTCGGAGCATACCTTTTTTAGGCCTTTGACAGGCGCTTTTTTTAACATGCCCGGATGTAATGGGACATACATTGAAAAGCGCGAAAAAAGCGAACGCAAATAACGAGCGGGTTTCATAAGGACAGTTATCTAAAACCGAATACACAAATTTCCTGCTTGTAACAGTATAAGACAAAACTACCCGAAGAAGAGAAAAATAAAGCTCTTTTTCGGGTAGTTATTTTTATGCGGTGATAGAGTGATATGCTTGCCTGTGGCAACCTTGATATTTTATCTGCGTTAAACTGCCAAAGGCAATAACACTTGGCGACCGCCAAATATCACTGCTTTAGCAATTTCACTCGCGGGATGCGCGAATAAAACCGAAGAGTGTCCTCCGAGACACTCTTCTAAAGCGTTGGCTTTTTTATAAATATCGTATATAGATTGGGTGTTTGCTGTGTTTTTGCCTGAATCCGTGTTAAAAAACAAGTTATCAGTCCGAGAAAATCGGCATATCGACGACATTAAAACTGTCGAGCAGCTGCTGATTTATCTCGAATTTACTGTCATAATCGTCTATAAGTTGGGTGGTGCGCTCGGAAATAATAGTGTTCTGAATAGCGGCGGCAATGCTTTCGGTGATATCGTCAAGCGAATACTTCTTGATTATTACAATACCGCTTGAGGTATCAAGGCGCCTGACCTCGCCCTCCTTCATGTCAAAAGCCGCAGTCTCGTATTCCGGCACGGCTATATCGCCCTTTGTGATAGTGTATTTATCTCCGACGGATTCAAATATATCGTCCTCGCTCTCCGACATCTGGGATTCAAAGCTTTCGCCGTTCTCAAGGTTTTTCATAACAGCGTCCGCCTTGGCGTTTTTTTCGGCTTTCTGCTGGTCGTTCAGGACCACGGTTTTTCCGTTTTCGGCAGTATAGTTGATGTTATTGATATAAATGTGCTTGACCGAGACGTAATTTTGCTCGTAATAATCGAGAATATCCGAGCTTGTGATTTCAAAGAGGCCGCCGGCGGAAAAAAGCTTCTG
>JAQXGK010000003.1 GCA_029006345.1 Bacillota bacterium | reverse complement strand
TTCGGTATATCGATATTTGTAAGCTTACCACAGGACATAAATGCAGCATCGCCAATAATTGTCACTCCGTGCGGTATATTGATACTCTCAAGACTATCACACCACATAAATGCCCTTGCTCCTATACTTGTTACACTGTTCGGTATATCGATATTTGTAAGCTTATTACAGCCACTAAATGCAGCATCGCCAATACTTATTACACTGTTAGGAATATTGATATTTGTAAGCTTATAACAGCCACTAAATGTCTTATCGCCAATACTTGTCACTCCGTTTGGTATATTGATACTCTCAAGACTATCACACCGCATAAATGCCTCTGCTCCAATACTTGTTACACTATTTGAAATACTGATATTCTCTAGATTGCAATATTTAAATGCCTTTGCTCCTATTCTTGTTACACCGTCTCGTACAACTATATTTCTTGCATAAGACAAGTAAGCATAATTTTCAAAAAAAACACGCTCGTCCCACATATCTCCCGTACCGGATATAGTCAGCGTATCTGTATCCAAGTCAAGCTCCCAATAAGCATTGTCTCCGCATTTGCCGCTGACAATACTTTCTCCGAAAACAGACATTGAAAACAACGAGAGAGTCATGGCCACCGCAACAACCACGGACACAGCGCGCAATCCCATTTTTTTCATAATGCATTACCCTCCAAAGAATAGATTTTTTATTTGTCAACAGTTATAATATAACACATTTTACGAAGACACACAATGGCTTGTTGTTAGCACTAAAAGAAAGCAGAGTGAAAACACTCTGCTTTCTTTCTTGAAGGGTGTACCCTTTTTGTCTTCTTTCGGCACTACAAAACAAGCTCGTACAAGCCCTCAAGCTCGGTTTCAAGCTCTTTTTTTCGGTTAAACAGCTGCTCTATTCGCATATAATCCGTTTGATCGCCGGTCTCAAGCTGGTGTGAAAGCTCATCTATCTCCGCTTCAAGCTCGGGTATGCGCGCCTGAGCCCGCTCGACGGCGCGTTCGTGCTTTCTCTGCTCTGCGGCAAGCCTCTTGTTTTCCAGATACTTATTCTTGCCGTCGGACGGCTTTTGCACTACGGTCTGCGATGTGTTTTCCGTATTCAGCCGCTCGCAGTAAGCGAGATAATCCTCATATCCGCCCTTAAAATCAATTATTCGCCGGGACAAAGCCGCTCCGAGCTGTCCGCTTGTTTCGGCGGCACTCGGTCCTGCGGTCAGAGAAACGATATGCGTCGCAAGGGCGCGTATAAAGTAGCGGTCATGGCTGACGGCAATAACCGTTCCCGGAAAGCCGGACAGCGCGTTTTCAAGCGCCTCGCGCGAGTTTATGTCGAGGTGATTGGTCGGCTCGTCGAGAAAAAGCACATTGACCTTCTTCTGCATAAGCTTGGCAAGCGTCAGGCGCGCCTTTTCTCCGCCCGACAGCACCGAAACCGGCTTGAATACGTCGTCGCCGCGAAACATAAAGGCAGCCAGCAGACTGCGTATCTCGGTCTGTGTAAAGTCGCCGGTCTGCCACAGCTCTCCGAGCACGGTGGACGACTCGTCAAGGTCCTGATACTCCTGGTCGTAGTAGCCTATTTTCGCATTGTAGCCTATTTCAAAGCTGCCCTCATAGTCGCCGATGCGCGAGCAGAGTATTTTCAGCAGCGTACTTTTGCCGCAGCCGTTACTGCCGAGTATAAACAGCCGCTCCCCGGCCTTAACCTCAAAGGAAAGGTCGGAAAACAGCCGCTTTTCTCCGAAGCTTTTGCCGAGATGCTCGACTTTCAGAACATCGTTTCCGGAGCGAAGAGCCGTATTAAAGGAAAAGCTCAGGCTCTCCGGCTCATCCTCCGGCCGCGCGACCTTTTCCATACGCGCTATGGCCTTTTCGCGGCTTTCCGCGGCTATTATATTTCGCTGTCTGTTCCAGCGCCTCTGCTGCGCGATGAATGCCTCCAGCCGCGCTATCTCGCGCTGTTGATTTTCATAGTGACGCTCGGCAATCTCGCGCTCCTTCTTTTTCTGTTCACGGTAACCGGAATACGGGACGTTGTAGAGCTTTGCGTGGGTATTCTCTATTTCCAGCGTTTTGTTCGTCGTGCGGTCGAGGAAATACCGGTCGTGAGAGACTATAACTACGGTCGATTTGACTGAGCGCAAATAGTTTTCTAGCCAAATAAGGGAGTTTACATCCAGGTGATTGGTGGGCTCGTCCAGAATGAGTATGTCCGGCGCGCGCAAAATGAGCGCTACGAGAGAAAGAGCGGTTTTCTGTCCTCCCGAAAGGCCGGAAACCGGGAGAGAATGCATGCTCTCGGGAAAGCCGAGCGAGCAGAGTGTAGACGCGGTTCGGCTCTTGTATTCATAACCGCCGATAAGCTTATATTTCTCGCACAGCCCGGCAAACCGCGCAATATCCTTTTCGTCCTGCGAATTTTTCAATACGGCTTCAAGCTCTGCCATCTGCCGCTCAAGGGATATCTGCTCGTCGAAAACCGACAGCATTGCATCAAAAACCGTCTTGTCGCTGTCAAAATTGAGCTGCTGTCGCAAAAAGCCGAGCTTTTTTGTCTTATCTATAAAGACCTGCCCCTTGTCCGGCTCGAGATCGCCGCAAATAACGCGCAAAAGAGTGGATTTGCCCGCGCCGTTGACGCCGACTATCGCAAGTCGGTCGCCGTTTTCTATTGAAAAGCTGACATCGTCGAGAATCACCTGATCCCCAAACGATACCGAAATTGAACTGGTGCCGAGTGCTATCATATGCTTAAATGCCTTTCTGTGAATACCGTAAGTATATCATATCAGTGCGCCTGTTTCAATATTTGACATTTGCTTAAAATACAGATATAATCATACTTAATGCAGAAGAAGGGAGATGTCCGTCGAAAATGAAATATTCGCTTAAACCGACAAACGGCGGGCAGTTTTCGCTTCCGCTTGAGCTTATAGACAGATTGCCCGATGCGGGCGAGACCGAACTGAAAATACTGCTTATCATATATGCCCTCGCGGCAGAGAAAGGCGCGGACGAACTGGAAGACAGCCGGCTTCGCGAATGCGCCGCCGAAGCGGGCCTTGATGAGAAAGAAACAGAGAGTGCGATAGGATTTTGGCGGGGCGCCGGTTTTTTGACAGGCAAGAAAAGAAAAACCGCCAAGGCCGAAAATTCATCAGACGAAAAGCCGATATCCCCAAAAAAACCGGACGAACAGTCCGAAAAGACGGAGAACAAGCAGGTGCTGTTTGACCCCGGCAAAAAACCTGCCTATTCCGGAAGCGAGCTTGCCGACGCGGTCTCGGGAAAGCCGGATTTCAAGGCGCTCGTCGACTATACTCAGCAGAGACTCGGCAAAATGATAAATCAGAGCGAGCTCGGGATACTTTATTCGCTCTACGACTATCTGAAAATGCCCGTTGAAGTGATAATGCTTGCAATAGAGCACTGCGTCAGCGAAAACAAAAGCTCCATCCGCTATGTCGAAAAGCTTTTGATAAGCTTTGCCGACGACGGAATCGACAGCTACGAAGGAGCGGAGGCGTACATCAACCGCCGCCGCAAATACAAATCGTTTGAAGGCAGAATCAGAAGTCTGTGCGGTCTGGGGGAGCGCGCTCTGACAAAGAGCGAAAAGGCTATTGTGTCGGCGCTCTCCGAAAGTGAAACTCCGGAAGAGCTGATAACGCTCGCATACGAAAAGACGGTTGCCGCCACCGGCAAGGCGTCGCTCGCATACATGAATAAAATTCTATCCGACTGGTCGGAAAAAGGCATAAAAACAGCCGCCGAAGCACAAAGTGAGCCGCGCGCGGCAGGTAAGGACGATACCTCTGTCAGCTACGACCTCGGCAATTTCTTCGAGGCGGCAGTCAGCAGAGGCCGCAGCAACCAGGACGACAAAGACAAAAGGGATGAATCATGAGCTATAACCGAGATAATTACTCCCGCGTCATGCGGGAATTCAGCGAAAAAAGGCTGAACGCGGAAAAAGCCGCCGACTCCCGCCGCAAAGAGCTTTCGGCAAAGCTGCCGGAGTACGCCCGCGTGGACTCCGCTCTGGCAGAGCTGGGCTTTCGCATATATCAGGAGACCGTTAAGGGAGGCCCTGATCTCGACGAGCGCATCTCCAAAATCAAGTCTCAAGGCGAGGAGCTCCGCCGTCAGCGCGACAAAATAGCCGAGCAAAACGGCTATCCGAAGGACTATACAAAAGTTCGCTTCGAATGTGAAAAATGCGGCGATACCGGCTTTGTCGGCCGGGAAAAATGCGAATGTCTCAAGCGCGCGCTTTCGGAGGCAGGCTATATCAGCTCAGGGCTCGGCAAGCTTTTGACCCACCAGAATTTTTCGAGCTTTTCACTCGAGCTGTATCCCACCGACAAGCTGCCCGGCAAGGACTATTCGGCCCGCGATGTAATGAAAATAGTATTTGACAAGTGCAAGGATTACGCCGACAGCTTCACGACCGATTCCGGCTCGCTGTTATTTGTCGGCGGTACCGGATTAGGCAAGACGCACCTTTCAAGCGCTATAGCAAAAACCGTGATAGACCGCGGCTTTGACGTCGTGTACGACAGCGCGCCGAATATTATAAATCTTCTCGGCAGAGAGCAGTATTACTCCACCTCGCCCGAAACGGCCGAAAAGTATTTCGGTTGCGACCTGCTGATAGTGGACGATCTCGGCACCGAATATCCGGGCAAGGCGTCGCAAAGCGCGGTGTATAACCTGATTAACTCACGCCTCGTCTCAGGAAAGCCCATGATAGTCAGTACAAACCTCACCGCCCAGTCGCTTGAGAAGCAGTATGACGGCCGAATTATTTCGCGCCTTTTCGGCGAGTTTTGCGTTCTTCTGTTCGAGGGCAGAGATATACGGATGAAAAAAATATAAAAATCTTGCGAAAAAATATTGACAAAAACAGTTTTTAGTGTATAATGATATCGTTGTCTTCGGACGACGATATATATGCGAGAGTGGCGGAATTGGCAGACGCGCACGTTTGAGGGGCGTGTGTCTTATACGTACGGGTTCAAGTCCCGTCTCTCGCACCA
>JAQXGK010000002.1 GCA_029006345.1 Bacillota bacterium | reverse complement strand
ATGATATTCAAAGGTGTATCGGCGAGCTTGCCGGACTGACCGAACAGCGGGTCGCAGAGGAGCTGTCCGAGGAAGGCAGCGTTGCCTTTATGTGGGACGGCAACTGCGTTATAGTTTATGCCCGTTGTGCAGACCGGGCATGGGCAATAATCAAATCGTTAATGACAAAATAATAACGCGTAAAACAGCTTTGCGGGGTCAATAAATGAGCTCTGCAAAGCTGACGGCCCGGACACAAATGTTCGGGCTGTTTTTATTTCTTCGGAGTCAGGGCAAAAGAAAACCTCTGTATGAGCGCCGTCATACAGAGGATTAACCGCCTTATAAGCTTTGCTCAGGCGTCTCGGAAGTTTCCTGCTGAGCGCCCGTATCGCCGCCGGCCTTTCGCTTAGCCCGGAGCTTACTGAAATAATTCACAAGCGAATGATACAGCGGAACAGTTACAAAAAGCACCCAGGCGGGATTCCACAAATCAAAAACACATCCGAGTATTAAAAACGCCGCAAGCACAAGGGAAAAGTACGAGAATTTCCGTATATTGCGGTACCTTACGGCCTTTACAATGCTGGAAAACAGCGGTATCGCCAGCAGCATTATCCAGAGCGGATGCCACAGCGACGTCACAAAGCCGAGAATGATATACAGAGTAATTACCACCGCCGCTATCGGAAAATCGGTGCGCGCGCCGTAATGCTTCCAATCGCTGAAGTAGTTTTGGTCGATATCGCTCTTCCACTTTTCCCAGTCTTTGTCATCCCACTTTCGGCCGATATTGACCTCGTCGCCGTCTTTGGCTTTGACATGGATACCGTTCCAGCCGATATTGACCTGGTCGCCGTTCTTTTCGGAGACGTGGATGCCGTTCCAGCCGACATGTACCTTGTCCTCCGAATCCTTAAACCGGAAACCCTCTGAATCGCACTGAAATCTGTCACCGCCGTCGGAGTCGGAGCAGTCGCTCTTATCCTCCGAGCCGCAGTTGCAGTCGTTTTGCGCCTCCTGCCGTCCGCTCTCAGATGTCTTGATATTGAGAAGCTCGTCAAGCGACATTCCGTACAGCTTTGCAAGCATAATCAAGTTATCGGTATCGGGCGATGCTCTGCCCGCTCCCACTTGGATACTGCCTGACGGCTGATGCCCAGCTTTTCGGCAAGCGCCTCCTGAGACAGATTGTGTTCCTTTCTGAGCGTAACTAACCTATTTGCTGTTTCGATATTCATAAAACAGTACCTGTTCCTTTCATACGGCATTTGAGTTTGCCGCCCGTTTCTGTCTCTATTCTGCAGTTGCGGCGACAATTTTTCCATATATTCGAGTTTTCAAAACAGCAACTTACGGTTGCGTAAATCAAAAACCCGCCGTAATCAAGGCTTTTTTAGGTTATTATTCTGCGAGAGTGCCGTATTCCTCGTCCAGCTTCATCATCTCGTCAAAGGGACGAAGTCCGGAAATGGAATCGTTCGCGGAGAGGTTGGCTCCCGCCGCCGCGCCGGCGACACGGAGAGAATACTCGGGGTCAAACTCGCGGTAGAGAGAATACAGCATTCCGGCACAGAACGCATCGCCCGCTCCGACCTTGCCCTTTATGAAGCTCTTGGGCAGATACAGCGCGTCGTGATAGTAAACCTTGCCGTCACTCGTGCCGTACCAGCCGCCCTCAGGCGAATGAACGCACACTACATCCTTTACGCCGAGCTCAAACAGCCTTGCAATCGCGCTTCTGACAGCGGCGTCGTCTATCGTCTTGTCTGCGCGGCGCACATTTATGCCGGTAGTCTGCGCCACCTCCACCTCGTTGATAATAGCGTAGTTACAATATTTGAGACAGGGCGTAACCAGTCTCTTGAAGCGGTCGCTTGCCTCGCTCACGACGTCCATAGAGGTCTTGATTCCCCTGTCCTGAGCCATTTTAAGCGCACGTGCAAGCACTGTTCCGTATTCCGGGTCCTCCTTGTCAAATTCATCGAGAAGCAGTGCGTAGCCGATATGGAAAATATCGGTGTCGAGCGTGTCAAAAGGAATGTCATCCAGGCAAAAGCGCGCATTTGCGCCGCGAGCCTGAAAGAAGGTGCGTTCGTTTGTAGCAAGAGAGGTCATGACGTCGGTAAACGAACTTACCGCCTCGCTGTCGGTTATTACGTGTGAGATATCGACCCCGAGGGATGTCAGAACACTCTTTATATATTCTCCGTCCGCGTCGCCGCCTACTCTTCCGATGCAGTTGAGCTTGACCGACGGGTCTATTTTCGCTATATCGCAGATGGTATTTCCCGCACATCCTCCGATGCTGTCGGACACAGAGCGAATATTGGTCAGCATGCCGACCTCCGGATAGCTGTCTATCAGCTTAACATGGTCGACGATAAGGTTTCCCGCGATGGTAATTCCTTTATTCATAGTAAGTTCACCTTTCACAACAAATCTATTATTCTGTTAACAATGATACCATTTACACCGATAAAATTCAAGTGTATTTTGACGTTGTTCGCTATTGTCAAATCTATCATGCCGTGATATAATGGTTTGTTAAATCAGTGTATGAAAGTCACATTTGCGTTCTTTCAGCAACAACAGGAAAGGCAAGCACAGGTATGAATAAGGAAAATATCAGAAATATAGCAATAATCGCCCACGTCGACCACGGCAAGACGACTCTTGTCGACGCCATGCTCAAGCAGACCGGTACATTCCGGGAAAACGAGCAGGTCGAGGAAAGAGTCATGGACTCCGGCGATATTGAAAGAGAAAGAGGAATTACCATCCTTGCAAAGAACACCTCTCTGTTCTACAAGGGAACATTTATAAACATAGTCGATACCCCCGGCCACGCCGATTTCGGCGGAGAGGTCGAGCGCAGTCTGTCAATGGTTGACGGCGTAATACTGCTTGTTGACGCGTTTGAGGGCTGTATGCCGCAGACAAGAACGGTGCTCAAGAAGGCGCTGGCGCTCAATCTTGTGCCCATTATCGTAATAAACAAAATCGACCGTCCGAACGCACGCCCGAAAGAAGTGCTCAACGAGATGTACGACCTGCTTATAGACCTGGACGCCAGTGAGGAGCAGCTCGACATGCCGGTGCTTTACGCTTCCGGCAGGGACGGCTGGGCAAGCGACGAGCCGGACAAGAAGGGCGAAAACCTCATTCCCCTCTTTGACGCCATTCTCGAAAGAATCCCTCATCCGCAGGGCGATGAAAACGCTCCCTTCCAGATGATGGTCTCCAACATCGACTTTAATGAATACACCGGCAGAATCGCCGTCGGAAGAATTTCCCGCGGCTCGATTGCCGAAAAGACCTTTATATCCATCTGCCGCAAGGACGGCAAGATCGACAAAACAAAGATAGCCAGCCTCTTTATCTTCGACGGTCTGAAGAAGCACCCTGTTCAGAGCGCCTCCGTAGGCGACATTGTATGTATCACCGGCGTTCCGGACATTGAAATAGGCGACACAATGTGCGCCGCCGACACTCCCGAGGCTCTGCCCTTCGTCGAGATAGAGCAGCCCGTGCTCAGTATGTTCTTCTCGGTAAACACCAGTCCGTTTGCCGGAAACGAAGGCGATTTTGTCACCTCCCGCCATCTGCGCGAGCGTCTCTACAGAGAGCTGGAATCAAACATCAGCTTAAAGGTCGAGGATACCGACTCCACCGACACCTTCAAGGTATCCGGCAGAGGCGAGCTTCACCTCTCGGTCCTTATAGAGAATATGCGCCGCCAGGGCTATGAATTTCAGGTTTCAAACCCGACGGTAATTACAAAAGAGATAGACGGCGTGCTGTGCGAGCCGTACGAAATACTGACAATCGACGTCCCGGACGAATACAACGGCACGGTTATCGACTACATATCGCAGCGCAAGGGCGAAATGAGACAGATGGCTCCCTCGACCTCCGGCTTTACAAGGCTTGAATTTCTCATCACCTCCCGCGCTCTGATAGGCGTAAGAAGCGACCTTATGACCTCCACCAAGGGCAACGCGGTAGTAAATACCGAGTTTGAGGGCTATCATCCTCTCAAGGGTGCCGTAGTCAACCGTTCTCGCGGCGCGCTTATCGCCTGGGAAACCGATACCACCACTTCCTACGGTCTCTACAACGCGCAGGACAGAGGTACAATGTTCATCGGCGTTAATACGCACATTTACGAGGGAATGATTATCGGCGAATCAAACGACGGCAACGACCTGGTGGTAAATCCCTGTAAGAAGAAGCATCTGACCGCTATCCGTTCGGCAGGCGCAGACGAAGCGCTCCGCCTGGTTCCACCAAAGGTGATGAGCCTTGAAAAGTGCCTCGAATTTATCGCCGATGACGAGCTGCTCGAGGTCACTCCCAAATCACTCCGTCTCAGAAAGAAGATTCTTTCAAACGAGCTGCGCGCAAAGACCAACGCTAAGCTCAAGGGATAAGCAAATGTAAAAAGTCTCCGCGATATCGCGGAGACTTTTTTACTTGAGCTACTTTGCCGCGAGAATCATCACGGCGGCGAGAGCGACGATACCCGCTATAATGACCCCGTCCAAAAGACGCACGGATATTTTTGCCGCTCCGTAAAGTCCGCCCCTATGCTTTTTGAACACCCATATCACTTCCTTACCAGATATTTTCTCATATCGATAGCGCAGGCGACAAGTATAATGAGTCCCTTGATTACATACTGCATATTTGCGTCAATAGACAAAAATGTCAGCCCGACAAAGATGATTCTGAGCAGAACTACTCCGATTATAACGCCGCGTATCTTGCCGATACCGCCGACAAACGACACACCGCCGATAACACAGGCGGCTATTGCGTCAAGCTCGTAGTTGAGTCCGGTCGCCGCGCTGTTTGAGCCTATTCTCGCGGCTTCGATAAAGCCGGTGACGCCGTACAGCACTCCGGCGAGCAGAAATACGAGGATAATGGTTGCGCTTACATTGACGCCTGAAACGCTCGCCGCCTCGGGATTGGAGCCGACCGCGAACATATTTTTGCCGAATGCGGTTTTATTCCATACAAACCACATAATTACGGTTATTATCGCCGCAAACCAGACGAAATTCGGTATTCTGGTGCCGCGGAAGCTGACAAAACTGCCCTTTACTAAGCTTGTATATTTCGAATCAAGACCGGAAATCGACTGGCCGTTATTTGTTCCTATCATCAGATACATTAGCAGCAATCCGTAAACTATAAGCTGCGTAGAAAGCGTTACTATAAACGGATGAAGATTGAATTTTGCGGTGCAAAAGCCGTTCACAAGACCGACGAGACCGCCTATCAATACGGCGATGATAAAGGCAAGAACTAAGTTTATCGGCTTGCCGCCGGCAAACATTCGCGTGGCATAATCCGACGACTGCAAAAGCGAAGCGACAACACATGCCGTCAAGCCGACTATGCGTCCCGCCGAAAGGTCGGTGCCCGTCAGCACTATACAGCCTGCGATGCCGAGCGCTATCGGCAGATTGGCGGCCGACAGCGAAATGATATTTATTACCGATGAAGCCGACAGAAAGCTCGTATCGGTCAGCCATATGGCAATAATCGCGGCTATCAAAAAGATGTAAAGCGAATTGTTTATGAGAAATTCTCTTAAAACCTTATTTTTTTCTCGTCGGTCAAGCTGAAAGAAGGCTTGAAGCCGGCTGTTATTTCCAAACAGATACAATATAACTTCTCCTTTAGCTGAATTTCGAGGCAAGAGTCATAATCTCCTCCTGCGTAGAATCCCCCGCCGCCACCTCTCCTGCTATACGGCCGCCCGACATTACGATAATTCGGTCGCACACGCCGAGCAGCTCGGGAATCTCGCTCGACGACATCAGCACCGACTTTCCGCTCTTGGCAAGGTCTATAATTAGCTGATATATCTCGTACTTTGCGCCGACGTCAATGCCGCGCGTCGGCTCATCCAGCAGCAAAATCTCGGGGTTAGTCAAAAGCCATCTGCCGAGAATGACCTTCTGCTGGTTTCCGCCGGAGAGCGAGCGTATCTGCGTGCGCGGCGACGGAGTTTTAATGTGCAATGCCCCTATCTTGTCCTCGGTATCGCGCCAAAGCTTGCCTGAGTCCAGCCACAGTCCCAGCCGCCTGCTGTTTTTGAGATTTGAAACAGTCATATTTTCGATAATGTTAAGTATTCCGAAAATTCCCGTCGCGCGGCGTTCCTCTGTAAGAAGCGCAAAGCCGTGGCGAATGGCCTCACGCGGATTTGAATTTGTGATTTCCCTGCCGTCGAGCAGAATTCTGCCGCTCTTGCGCGCCGCATAGCCGAAAATTGTTTCGAGCAGCTCCGTCCTGCCCGCTCCCGCAAGCCCCGCTAACCCGACTATCTCGCCGCGTCTTAAATAAAACGAAATGTCGCTGATATCGGAATACTGCCCCGACAGAGCCTCAACCTCCAGCCTGACGTCGCCGGGGATATTTGTCTTTTGAGGGAATCGGTTGGTCAGCTCGCGCCCGACCATCATGCGGATTATTTCCTCCATCGTCATTTCCGACGCGGGCCGGGTAGCGATCCAAGCGCCGTCGCGCATTACCGTTACCTCATCCGAAATGCGAAGAATCTCCTCCATCTTGTGCGATATATATATTATTCCGCAGCCGCGCTTTTTAAGAGTGTCGATTATGCGGAACAAATGCTCGGTTTCGGCCTCTGTCAGCGACGAGGTGGGTTCGTCGAACACTATGACCTTTGCATCGTACGACACCGCCTTTGCTATCTCCACCATCTGCCTTTTAGAAACCGGGAGCGTGCTCATAATGCTGCGCGGGTCTACATTTATCCCGAGCGTTTTGAATATTTTCGTCGTTTCCCGGAGCATTTTGCCCTCGTCCACGGAAATGCCGTATTTTTTCGGATATCGCCCCAGCCAAATATTATCCATAACATTGCGCTTTAATGCCTGGTTAAGCTCCTGATGCACCATCGCAACGCCGTTTTCAAGAGCCTCCTTAGAGCTTTTGAAGCGAACCTCCCTGCCCTCGAGCAGAATACTGCCGCTGTCGTGGGAATATATGCCGAACAGGCACTTCATAAGCGTGGATTTGCCCGCGCCGTTTTCCCCCATCAGCGCATGAACCGACGATTTTCTGACAGTCAGCTGTGCGTCGGACAGGGCTTTTACTCCCGGGAACTCCTTGCATATATTTTTCATTTCAAGTACCGCTTGGCTCATAAACACCCCTCCGACTTATCTTATGTACGGGCATACGCCCGTATTTGTTATTACTTCGAGTTTTCTCCGAGATAAATGCCGTAGGCTATACGAACCTTATACACATCCTCATCGACATTGTATTTGTCTGTATCGGCCATAAGCTCCTTATCGGGATTCAAACCGTTCTTGGCAAGATGCGATATCGCCTCCGACATGCCCTCGGCGTCCTGCTTTATGGTTCCGGTCATCTTGCCCTCGGAGATAAGCTGCTTGGCCGCGTCGGTAGCATCCACACCGAATACCGGTATATACTTATCGTTTCCGCCGAGGTTGTAGCCCGCGGTATTGAGAGCCGAGACAGCGCCCTCCGCCATTCCGTCGTTATTGCATATGACAAGCTCAATCATATTATTCTTTGACTCGTTATATGACGAAAGCGCCGTGGTCATATACTCGCTCGACGCGGTCGCCGACCACTTGCCGTCCTTGTCCACAAGATAACGGTCTGTATTTGAACTGTCGTAAAAGTCAAGCTCGGGCTTGCCGTTTTCCTTGAGAATCTTGTTGGCGTTTTCAACGGAGTACTTCGTGCGGTAGATAGCCTCGTTATTGCCCTCCTCGCCCTTGAACATGATATACGATATCTTGCCGTCTCCGTTCAGGTCTACCGAGTTATAGTTATTTATGAGGTAGTCGCCTATCATATCGCCCTGCATATACCCGGCCTCTGCCGCGTCTGTTCCGACAAACGCGCATTTGTCGTAGCTTTTCACTACAGTGTCCGAAACCTCGCGGTTAAAGAAAATAACCGGGATATTCTTGTCCTTCGCAAGCTCGATAATTCCCGCCGCGGCGTCGTCTGAGCCGGTGTTGACAATATTGACGATCAAAAGCTTTGCTCCCTTGGTTATCGCCGTCTGCACCTGCTCGGTTTGCGTGGTCTGATTTGAATTTGCGTCATAATCCTGGTACTTTATGCCCTCGTCCGACAGCCTCTTGTCAAGCGCCGTTCTGACGCTCGAAATATAGGTGTCGCTGTAAGAATAGTAGAAAACGTGAACATCGGTATTTTTGCTCTGCGCCTGAGAGCCTGTCCCGGTGTTTTTTGTATTCTCTCTCGAGCATGAGGTCAGCACCGCAAGGCATAACGTAAAGGCAAGCGCCAGGCATATCAACCGCTTAAAAATTTGCATTGCTTTCATCCTTTCACAAAAGATTTGCTCCTTTTTTTGCTATGAGTATTGTTGACAGCAAAGGAAAGATTTATTACAAAACGGCAAAAAAAAGCAGAGCAAGCTATTACTTGCCCTGCTTATTACATTTCATTTTTTATAATTGCTTCGGCGAACTGTTTTTATAAACAGAAAAACGGTACTTCAAGCCTTCGTAATCCTTTTGCCCGCTCTCGGAATACAAGGACCAGCCGTCTCCCAGCCTCGGGAAATATGTGTCGGCTTCGAACTTTCTTTCCATATGCGTGATATAAGCGTACTCGCAGTAGTCGAGCAGCAGCCTGTAAACGCTTTCCCCGCCGATGACAAAAACGTCCGAGGTGTCGGCGCCCTTAAAAAGCTGTGCAAGCTCGTCTAAGCTGCGGCAAATCTCGTAGCCGTCCGGCTCGGCGTCAGCTCTGCGGGTGAGCACGATATTGCGGCGGTTCTTGAGCGGCTTGCCTCCGGGAAAGGACATCAGCGTCCTGCGGCCCATAACCACGGTTTTACCGGAAGTCATCTCGCGGAAATGCTTCATGTCGTCGGGAATCGAGAAAAGCAGCCTGTTTTCCTTGCCTATAGCATAATTCTCGTCTACTGCAACAATAAGGTTCATTACTCGGCTACCGGGATCCTTTCCTTTAATTCGTGATATCTGTAGTTTTCGAGCGTGTAGCTGTCGGTCGTGAACTTGTAGAAATCGTCTATCGACTTATCAAGTTCAAACACCGGCGCGTCGTACGGCTCGCGCTCAATAATCTCCTTCACTATCGGGATATGCCTGTCGTAAATATGTGCGTCGGCTATGACATGAAGCAAAGTGCCGGCCTTCAACCCGCTTATTTGCGCCATCATGTAAACAAGCACGGCGTATTGGCAGACATTCCAGTTATTAGCGGTCAGCATATCCTGACTGCGCTGATTCAGAACAGCGTTCAGCCTGTCGCCGGAAACGTTGAAGGTCATGCTGTAGGCGCAGGGATAAAGCGCCATTTCCGATAAATCGGCGTGATTGTATATATTAGTCATTATCCGGCGGCTTGAGGGATTGTTCTTCAGATCGTATATAACGCGGTCGACCTGGTCAAACATGCCCTCCTTATATTTGTGCTTGATGCCGAGCTGATAGCCGTAGGCCTTGCCTATCGAGCCGTTTTTGTCCGCCCACTGGTTCCAAATCTTGCTGCCGAGGTCATTGATATTGTTGCTCTTCTTCTGCCATATCCAGAGAAGCTCGTCTATCGCATTTTTCAGATAAGTTCTTCTGATAGTCAATATGGGAAATTCGCTTGAGAGGTCGTAACGGTTGGTAAGACCGAAAAGCTTTATTGTATGCGCCTCGCTGCCGTCCTCCCACCTGGGGCGAACCTTGAGATTTTCGTCGCTCACGCCGTTTTTCAGAATATCCTTGCAGTTTTCGATAAAAATCAAATCCGCCTTACTCATATCAATAGCCTCCGATAAATATTTCACCTGTCATTCTATCATAAAACGCCCCATAATGCAATAAAAAGCCGCCGCAAATCAAAGCCGATTTGCGGCGGATAAAACACATTATTGCCTGAACTCAAGCCTCGGCTTCTCGGTGCCGTTGACTACGCCCTTTGTGACGGTTACCTTAGCTATGGTTTTATCGGAGGGGATCTCGTACATAAGCGGTATCATAAATTCCTCGATAATGGAACGAAGTCCGCGTGCTCCGGTATTGCGCTCGATAGCGCGGCGCGCTATTTCGGCGTACGCGTCGTCGTCGATCTCCAGCTCTACGCCGTCCATTTCAAAAATCTTCCTGTACTGCCTGGACAGCGAGTTTTTGGGCTCCTTGAGTATGCGGACAAAGTGATCCTCGGTCAGCGGATCAAGCGACACGATAACCGGAATTCGGCCGACAAGCTCGGGGATAAGTCCGTATTTAACAAGGTCGTGAGCGATAACGTTCTTGATTATCGAACTATTGCGCTTCTCCTCTTTGTTGAGAACCTCGGCTCCGTAGCCGATGGCCTGTCTGCCGGAGCGATTTGCTATTATCTCCTCGATACCGTCAAACGCACCTCCGCAGATAAACAGAATATTCTTTGTATTTATCTGAATGAACTCCTGATTCGGGTGCTTTCTGCCGCCCTGGGGCGGAACATTCGCAATGGTAGACTCAAAAATCTTCAGAAGCGCCTGCTGAACGCCCTCTCCCGAAACATCGCGCGTGATGGAACGGCTCTCGGAGCGGCGCGAAATCTTGTCGATCTCGTCGATATAGATAATGCCCTTTTCGGCAAGGTCGATATCGTAGTCGGCAGCCTGAATAAGGCGAAGCAGGATATTTTCGACATCCTCGCCGACATAGCCGGCCTCGGTCAGTGTCGTAGCGTCGGCTATTGCAAACGGAACCTTGAGAGTTTTGGCAAGCGTCTGTGCAAGATAGGTCTTGCCTACGCCGGTCGGACCGAGCAAAAGAACATTGCTCTTCTGCACATCAACGCCGTCGTCGCTGTCCTTCTGAAGTATGCGCTTGTAGTGATTGTAAACAGCAACCGACAACGCTATCTTGGCATTATCCTGTCCGATTACATATTCGTCGAGTACCGCCTTAATATCCTTCGGCTTGGGGAGCGATTCAAAGCTAAGCTTGCCGCTCTTCTTGTCATGCTCCTCTGTATCCTCGACTATCATACGGCAGAGCGAAACGCAGTTGTCGCAGATATATATGCCCCCGGGGCCGGGTATCATGACCCTTGCCTCGGATTCGCTCTTTCCGCAGAACGAGCAAAAAGCCTTGGGTTTCTTGTTCTGAGTCGCCATAGTGCTCCTTAAAAAAATAGATTTATCTCTTTTCGATAACCTTATCGATAAGACCGTATGCCTGCGCCTCATCGGCTGTCAGGAAGTTGTCACGGTCGGTATCCTTTTCGATTTCGGAAAGGGGCTTTCCGGTCTTTTCGGAAAGAATTCTGTTCATTTTGTCCTTGATGCGCAGGATGTGCTCGGCGTGAATCTTCATGTCGCTCGCCTGTCCCTGCATTCCGCCCAAGGGCTGATGTATCATTATTTCGCTGTTGGGAAGCGCAAGTCTCTTGCCCTTTGCGCCTGCGGCAAGCAGAAACGCGCCCATCGAAGCCGCCATTCCGACGCAGATGGTCGATACATCGCACTTGATGAAATTCATGGTGTCGTATATCGCCATACCGGAGGTAATGGAGCCTCCCGGAGAATTGATGTACAGGCTTATATCCTTGTCGGGATCCTGAGCCTCAAGATACAAAAGCTGTGCTACGACAAGTGACGCCGTAGTATCATTAACCTCGTCCGCAAGAAAGATTATGCGGTCGTTAAGCAAACGCGAATAAATATCGTAGGAACGCTCGCCTTTGCCTGTCTGTTCGATTACCATTGGTACAAGTGCCAAAGCAAATCACCCTTCCTTTCAGAATCTATACTTATTAAAAACGGTATGGAGCTCAATAAAGCTCTTCTGATAGAACAGTAGCCCTGTTGAGGGCTACTGTAAAAATCACTTATTTATCTGCCTTTTCAGCCTTCTTGGCGTCGGTTTTCTTTGCCGCCGTTTTTTTAGCTGCCGGCTTCTTTTCTGCCGCCTCGCTCTTGTCCGCCGGCTTCTTGTCGGCCGCTTTCTTAGCGGGAGCCTTCTTGGCCGCCGGCTTATTTTCCTCGGGCGCCTTCTCGGTGATAACGGCATTTGCCTTTACGAAGTCGATGGCCTTGTGTGCCGCAAGATCCTTGGCGAGCAGCTCCTTGGAGATCATTTCCTTAACCTTGTCTGTCTCCATATTGTATGCCTTTGCTATGCGCTCGTATTCATCCTCAAAGTCCTTGTCGCTGATTTCAAAATTCTCAGCCTTTGCAATAGCTTCAAGCGCAAGACGGCTTCTGACCGCTCTCTCAGCCTGAGGCATAAACTGCTTCTTCATATCCTCAAGGGTCATACCGGTGTATTTTAAGTACATCTCCATGCTGATGCCCTGAGACTGCATGTTGTACTCATAGTCGCGAAGCATATTCTCGCATTCGTCATTGAACATGCACTCGGGAACATCGCCCTCGCTCTGAGCTATGAGAGCGTCAACAAGCTGACCTTCGATTTCGTTCTCCGAGGTCTTTTCGTTTCTGTCTTCTATCTTTGCCTTGATATCCTTCTTATATTCACTGAGAGTATCAAATTCGCTGACGTCCTTTGCAAAATCGTCGTCGACAGCGGGAAGCTCAGTCACTTCTATCGAATTGAGCTTAACCTTAAAGACAGCCTTCTTGCCCTTGAGGTCCTCTGCGTGGTAATCCTCCGGGAAGGTCACGTTTACGTCGAATTCGTCGCCGGCGTTGTGACCGACTATCTGCTCCTCAAATCCGGGGATAAACTGACCGCTGCCGAGCTTTAAGTGATGTCCCTTGTCAGCGCCGCCCTCAAACTTGACTCCGTCGATACTGCCCTCGTAGTCGATAACTGCGGTATCCTCGAGCTGAGCGGCTCTGTCGGTAACCTCTACCGTTCTGGCGGTGCGCTGTCTTGCTCTCTCAATCTCTGCGTCTATCTCGGCCTTTTCGACCTTGCGAACTGTCTTTGTTGCCTTAATGCCCTTGTAGTCCTTGACGGTTATCTCGGGCTTGGTAAAGTATTTGCAGGAAACCGAAACACCCTCGTCGTTTATGTCGCCTATCTCGACCTCGGGCTGGCTGACAACCTCTATGCCGGACTCCTTAACGGCTTCCTCAACATACTTGGGAAGAATGTTATTGAGCGCGTCCTCATAAAAAACTCCCTTGCCGTACATCTTCTCAATGATGCTTCTCGGAGCCTTGCCCTTTCTGAAGCCGGGGATGGAAATCTTGGGAGCTTCCTTCTTGAAGACCTTGGCTACCGCCTCGTCGAAATCCTTCTTGGGAATAAGGAGCTCAACCGTCGCCTGATTGGTTTCTGTTTTGGTTACATTTTTCAAACTCATTTTCTCAATTTGAACGCTGTCCGTCACGGGCAGTTCATTCTTTCCTTTCGATATTTGTCATACTTGTCTATTTTATATCATTAATATAGATTTGTCAAGATATTCAGCTCCAATATCGCACTTCTCCGGTAAGAAGAGCTATCGCGCCGCGGTAAACTATCTCGGCTCTGTCCAAAAACTGATTTTTCATAAACTCGGCTTCATCGCGGCGGTCCAAAAATACCGACAGGCTCATTAAAACATGCCGTCTGTCCTTTATGGCACAGTGAAGGTTGAATCCGTCCGCCAGCTCCTCAATATCGCTTACAAAATGCTTTCCCGTGCTGTTGAAGGCCAACAGTCTCGTGCTGGAACGCAAAAGCTTGTCCTTGGCGTTTTCAAGCACATCGTTTCCGGCGGCCTGAAGCACCTCTCTGCCCAGCGGCGTTATTTTATACATCTCGTCGCGCTCCCTGCGGCGCTCCGCGGCGAGACGACGCGTCATGTCCTCCACGGATTCCTTTTCGCCCAGCTCCTCCGTCAGCCGCTTTTCCGCCTGCTCTCGTTCAAACTCAAGCTTTGCCTGCGGTTCGAGACGGCAGGAGACCAGCCCGGTATCGGCGAGCTTTCCCAGCGCGTCGCAGAAGAAGAAATAGTTTATCGAGCCGTCCCACTGGATTATTTCGCCGAGCGTAGACTTGTCTATCTCGCGGTCAAGAAAATCCAGCAGATACAGTATCAGTATTTTGATCTTTTTTTCATCGGTAATCTTTCTCGGGGTGTGGTTCATATGTATTCCTCTTTGTCCCTTATATTTTGCAAATCAATTATACTACAAATATACTGTTTTGAAAAGTAAAAAGTCCCGAATATACAGACAACCGCCTGCTCGTTTTGTTCCGGTGGCGGCAAAAGTTATGCAATTCGACAAAATTTCAGGTTTTTTTTAGGCGGTTTTCTTGAAAATCATCAATTTCTTTCAAAATAGTGCTTGACAAACGCCAAAATATGATATAGACTGATATATAAAGAATACAGGCGGCTTTCCGTCTGAAAATGTGGTACCGATGACAGATAAATTGACCGACGCAAGCCAAACCGATACGAACGAGCTCGTCAGCAGAGTGAAAAGCTCCGTCCCGGGCTCCTTTGAAGAGCTGAGTGAGCGTTTCACCGGGATGATTCACAAGATATTGTCCGGTCTCGGTTTCCCTCCGAGTGAAAAGGACGACCTCTTTCAGGAGGGTCTCATCGGTCTTTATAAGGCCGCGATGCTTTATGAGTCGGAGCTTTCCTCCTTTTCCACATTTGCTTATGTCTGCATCAGGCACGGTATTCTGTCTGCCCTTAGAAAGATGCCGAGTCAGACTGTTGAGTCGGATTATGAAGAGGCACTGTCCCTGTCCGATCCCACAAGCCCCGAGAGCATTTTTCTCGGCAAGGAGAGTCATGCCGCCCTGCTCGAGCGTATAGACGGCCTTTTGAGTAAATACGAAAGCTGTATTCTAAAATATTACCTGTCCGGGCTTCCGCATTCGGAAATAGCGCGGTTGGTCGGCAGAAATGTCAAAAGTGTGGACAATGCAATAGCGCGCATTAAGCACAAGCTGTCCCGCTCCCTCTTATAATATTCAGCAACATATGCCCGTGTAGCTCAATCAAAGAGAGCATTGGTATCCAAAGACGGCGGTGTGATTCCGCCCGTGGGCAAATTTTATAATAATCCAAAGCGAGGAAAAAACATGTACCAGGACAAAACACTTATTTGCAAGGATTGCGGCAGCGAATTCGTATTCACCGCAGGCGAACAGGAGTTCTATGCTGAAAAGGGTTTCCAGAACGAGCCGCAGCGTTGCAAAGCTTGCCGCGATGCAAGAAAGAGCCAGCTCAGAGCATCGAAGGAAATGTACGAAACTGTTTGTGCAAAGTGCGGCAAGACAGCTAAGGTTCCCTTCCAGCCCAGCAACGACCGTCCGGTCTATTGCAGCGAGTGCTTCGCAGCAATGAAAGAGGAGCAGTAATAATTAGCTGACTGAGACATGGTTTTTACCTTGTCATTTAGTATAAGTTTATTTTTACGGCACGTCTTTGAAAGCCCGATCGAATGTGATCGGGCTTTTGCCTTTTCCGTACTCATTCAATAAAGCAAAAGCGCTCTCGCAAAACCTTCCGTCGCGATGACAAATCGTCCTTTTTCGGCTTATTTTTCTTGTAATATCAACGTAAATATAGTATACTGATTTTATTACTTAAACATAAGGAAAGCCTATGCTGTACAGCGGATATATCAGACAACCGAATATCGCGCTTCCCGACGAAATAATCGCCCTCCCGAATCCTATAAATGCCGAAGTGGCGCTTGACGGCAACAAACCGATAGTAAAAAGCGGTATGACCGTAGTAGTCGGCGACCCGCTGACCGACGGCGAAATACCTGTATTCTCGCCGATCACGGGAACCGTAGTCAGTGTAAGCGATTCTTCAGTGCAGCTTTCACTGGGACTGAGCGAAAGAAAAATATGCTGCGATCCGGTAACAAAAGGCATTACGGAGATTTCTAAAAAAGAAATCATTGCCTGCATACGCTCGCACGGGTTGCGCCTGACGGGCTGTGTTCCGTGCGCCGAAAAGCTCGAAAGCTGTACGGGCAAGGTCAAAAAGGTAATAATCGCCGGCTTTGACGACGAAAACTGCAAGGGCATAAATAATTTTCTCGTGAACCACCGCCTTTCCGCCGTCATAAACGGAGCCCGGATTCTCGCAAAGGCCGTAGGCTGCGGGATGTTAGTGCTGCTGCTCGACCGCAAGAACAGCCGCAGAAAACGACTTGCTCACGAAATAGCGAATAAGAGCCACATAGTTCATCCCCGCTTTGACCCGATACGATATCCGATGTCAAACAGCGACTATCTTATCAAAGTGATGTACGACGAAACCCATTTGAAGGGCGAAAGCGTTCTTGACCTTGGCTACGTCGTATTTACCGCAGAGGCCTGCGTGAATATTTACGAAGCGCTGCGCTTCGGATATTCATCGACGGACAAGCTGATAAACGTATATGACGGCAAGTCTCTGCGCATTGCCCGCGTGCCGCTCGGCTCAAGCGCCGGCTATATTCTCCGTTATCTCGGCGTACAAGTCGGCGAAAATACCGTTATTTGCCGCCGAAGCATGATAAATCCCGAAATAATAGACGCAGGCTACCGCGTCACCGATTCAGACGATCTCATTTTTACGGCTTCGGCGCATGCGCCTGCCACACTGCCCTGCATTTCCTGCGGGCGGTGTACCGCGGTCTGCCCCGCAGGAATATCACCGGTCGAAACGGCGCTCGGCAAGAGCTTCGGCCCCATTAAGCACGCCCCTGCCGACGACTGCATACGCTGTAACCTCTGTTCCTCGCTCTGCCCTGCGGGAATCGATTTAATGAGCGGCGTTACAGCAAAATCCGAAGCTCCGGAGGACTCGGAAAAATGACTAGATGTATGATTTTCCCGGAGCGAAGCAATGGTCTCCGGCTCGATATACTGATTTCACTGACGCCTGCGCTGGTCTGGGCTGTATATCTCTTCGGCGCGAGAGTGCTGACGCTCACCGTCCTTTCCGTTGCGGCATTCTCCGGCCTCGACTTTCTCCGGGCAAAGCTCTGCCGCGAGTCCTTCAGATTAGACCTCGACTCTGTAGTTACAGGTGTACTGATAGCCTTCAATCTTTCTGCTACTGCGTCATACCTGACGGTGGTATTGATGGCGGCCATAGCCTTTGCCGTAAAGCTTATAAATCACAAAAACCCCGTTTTTAAGCTTAATACGGTGCTTTTCGCGCGCGGACTTATGACCGCGATTTTTGCGGATATGAAGTATTTCCCCGCGCCGTTCACCCACCCTTCGGCATTCAGGCTCGGCTTTTCCGCATCCGAGCTCTCGGATATGTCGGTTCCCACTCCTCTCGCCGAGCTGACTCAAAATAAATTCACCTCAGCCGGAACATTTGATTTGTTTGTGGGAAATTCAAGCGGCTTTATCGGCGAGGTTTCGGCACTCATGCTGACTGTCGGCGGAATATACTTACTGCTTCGCGGAGTTTACAGCCCTCATATACCTCTTGCGTATATAGCGGCCGTAACTGTTATCGCCATGCTTTTTCCCCAGAACGACAACCTGTTGAAATTCACCCTGTCGAGCGTATTTTGCGGAAGCACGGTTTTCTGTGCCTTCTTTATAGCGCCGATGTTCGGCACCTGCCCGGTCACTCCGTACGGCAAAATCCTGTTCGGACTGGGTTGCGGAATACTGACGATGGTTATCCGCTACTGCCTGTTCTCCGAGGGCTGTGTCATCGCAGTGCTGATTATGAATGTTCTCGCTCCCTATCTCGACCTGCCGTTCAGAGAAAAGAAACTGTATAAAAAGACCGGCGCCGAAAAGCAGGAGGCTCAAGCACAGCAATGAAAATAAAAAGGATATCAGTAATTCTTGCCGCCGCAATGTTAGTCCTGGCTTTTGCGGGATGCTCAAAAAGCGCAGACATCGAAAAAACCATCGATTCATACATGACAGGCGTTTGTGAATATGACAGCTTTGCATTTGAAAGCCTTTTGTATTTTGAATCCGAGCAGGAGGAGCAGCTTTACTTCTGGGGACTGTCCGACGAAGAATTCGAGGCCTATAACGCCCTTACTGACATGTCCCCGAAATTCACGGTTTTTCTGAGAGAGGCGGCCTCTCGTATAACATACAGCATTGAATCGATATCCGAAAACGGCGACAGTGCGCAGGCCGAGCTTTCGGTGACTTATGTCGACGGCAGTAATTTTGCCGTAACAGCGCTTGAGAGGATGTATTCAAGCATACTCGGCAGCAAGCTTGACGGCATAGCCTACGATATTGACGAAATACTGTATTCGACCATTTACAATATGACCTTTTCCGAGGAACTTGACATGGTAAACGACAGCATTACGCTGGAGCTCGTCAAGCATAACGGAGAATGGAAAATTGTCCCGAGCGACGCGCTGAAAACAGTTTCAACCTCTGCTTTTTACAAGAACGCCTCGGAAATAATCGACGAAACCAATAAATACAGAAAAAACTGACAGCCGACTCCCTGCGGCACCCCTTTGATAAAAATCCGCCGAGATCGGCGGATTTTTTATACTATATATATCAAAAAAACTGTCGGCATCAGCCGACAGTTTTTTATCAGTCTTGATATACCGATGTGAATATTTCGCCGTTACTGCATGAAAACTCCACCGGCTGGGAATACACGGTATTGCCCATAGTATCGCTGAGTTCAAAAATCATGGTGTAAATTCCGTCAACAAGCGGCACTTCATCAAAAGCTGTTTCAGAGCCGAAAACAACTGTTTCGGCCTGATATTCGGTCAGCTCGCCGTCACCGGAAGCGGCAGACACAAGCCAAATCGGCGTGATTTCATCGCCGTCCTTGAGCAGCGTTATTTCTTTGGACGCCTGTCCGTTTTCGTCAATGCCGTCCCATGCTCCGAGAATATCCCACCGCTCATTTGTAAAGCTGTAAACTACCTGTAAATTAGTGCGCTCGCCGTTGAGCATAACCGGCACTGAGTACAGATTGTAGTCGTCCCCCGAGCCGCAAAGCTCCATGTACGCGAGACTGCCGTCCAAAGCGCCCCAAACGCCGCGGAAATTATCGCTGAATGTTCCGGATTCCCAATCCGCCGAAATATCGTTGTCACTGCCGAGCGCCATCAGCATATCACTATCGCTGTCCGAATAATAGAGAGAAAAGCGTATATCCGCAAGTATGCTCTGCGCCTGTTCGCCGAGGAACAGTGTAGCCCTACCGTCACCGTCAACAGTAAGCGGTGCGCCGTCCCAATCCGTGGATTTTATGCTGACTATTTCAGGCAGCTCGGAAATATTCTGCGCCGCCAGATAATCCATTCCGTCGCCGCTCAGTGTTCCCGTCAGACCGTACTCATAAAAATACTTAAACGATGCACCGGTACCCTGCGTACAGTAGCCGGTGAAATCGTCCGAATCTCCGCTGTAGGAATAATAACAGCTCAAACCGTTAGCCTGCGCTCTGTACTGACCGTGAACGGAGTAAACAACGCAGTCCCTGAGAGCGTCAAGCACCTTTTGCGCGGCCGGGATACCCTCACCCGCCTTTTTTGCAAGATCGCCCAAATCAACCATATTGGTATAACCCTGTTCCCGGGTATTTCCGCCGTAGTTTTCGCTTGACTGAGCCGCACGCGCAAATTTCGGCAAAAATGCAGAATCACTGCAAGCGGCGGTCAAGCACTGCGCGCCGAGCTCTTCATGTGCATCAAGAAGGGGCTGTATCTTGGACAAGTCCACGAGCGAAAGCGTTGCCTGATCATCAGTTCCCGCAATCTTACAGCCCTCGAGGTATGAGTCGCATATCTTTATTCCCAGTTCCTCCGCCTCGATTGACGGGTCTGCCGCAATACTTCCTATCCACTTTGAGTAATACCAGCCGTTAGCAGGCTCGGTTTCCTCACTTGCAACAAGATATTTTCCTACATCCGAAAAAGCGGCGGCAACATCCACGGTAGCCATCAGGCAGGTGTCAAAGCCGATAATGTCCAAGGGTCGGGACTCTTCGGAAAGTTCAAACACAGCTGAAAAAGCCTCGCGCATTTCGTCGAGAGTCAGCGAATCATTGTCGTACAGCTCGTCAAAGGAAGCGCCTGCAACCGAGCCGCCGCCGTGATTCCAGAATACAACGGCTGTTTTCTTTGCCGGATATTTCTCTGCCGCAAAGCTCAAAAAGTCCTTTAGCGTGCTTGCCTCACCCATACTTGCGGAGGGAATCTCATCTACCATATTGAGTCCCCCGGAGCTGTAGACAAAGCGCTGTATTTTGTCGGCGTCAACAAAATCGTTATACCACTGAGAAGAGCCGCCGGTCTGAATTACCACCTTTACATTTTCGGGAAGCCTGACCTCTGTCAGCTCGGCAAGGTCGGCGGTTGCGAATCCGCCGCCTGACTCAAGATCGCTTCCGCAGAGGTACCAGTATATCGCCCATTCTGTATCGCTGTCACCGGATGCGTCGCCTGTCGCTTCCGGCTGCTCCGACGAACATGCAAACAGAGAAAATGTCATCACAACAGCCAACATTACCGTGCCTATTCTTCTGAATATATCCATATTATCACCTTATACATCAATCATCAAACACAGTTGCCGCTGTAATCAAATTCTTTTCAAGATACTCGCTGTAATTCTCGTCCTCGGGAGAAAGGCTGTTAAAGCCCACCACGGAAAGCGCGCTGGACGCATGAATAAACCGCAACCCTTCGGTCACCATCGCGATATGCCCGGGGAAATACAAGAGATCGCCGGGCTTCGCTCTGTCGAGCGGAATACGCTTGGTATAGCTTGTATCCGGCTCTGCGTCGCGGTAAATATTAATTCCGTTTTCGTAATATGCCATGAAGCAAAGACCCGAGCAGTCGATACCCAAGCTCGATTTTCCGCCCCAGCGGTACTGGGTGCCGAGATATCTTTGTGCGATCCCGACTATTCTCTGCCTGAGATCTACGTCCGGCTTTATGCTGTCGGCAAAGCCGCGGCGGGCAAAAATCCCATGCCACGGAGCAATGTGCAGTGTTCTTACAAACGCTTCTCTGCCGTCGGCCAGCAAAATCCTCGTCCATTTCTCGCCCTTTTCCAGCACCTTAACTCTCGCCAGACGGGGCAGAAGCATTATTTCGGGATACTTATACTCGGCAGTCGGAACTACTCCGCATAAGCCCGCAACGACGGTATAATCGCCCTCGCAGTCCTCCGAAAGGTCGCTTTTCGCCATATATCCCTCATAGCCGTACTCGGTTTTGACGCGGACATACCGACTAAACTCCTCAAGCACCGTCACGTTCCAGCCGTAGAGAATCTCGTCGGCTATGGGAGTGAGCGAACTTTCCGGAAGACAAGCGTATATAGTGGCATTAGATTTGTTTACCGTCATTACATTAAATCCTTGTTATATATCGCTCTCTCGCCGCCGACAAATTTCGGGCGGTGGCGTGCAAGCACGATATTGGCCTCGCCTATCTTCTTCACACTCACTCTGACAGGAACGCATACCGGAATGATGTGCATTCCGATAAGTACGTCGCCTATATCTATTCCCGCGCTCGCTCTTACCGACTCGACCGCGACCGGACTCTCAAAGTTTGCATATGCGGTGGTAGCGAACGCTCCGCCTGCGTGTGCATGCGGTACCACATTTACCTCCGGCAAGCCGTATTTCTCAGCGCAAGCCCTCTCAACGATAAGCGCGCGGTTGAGATGCTCGCAGCATTGCACGGCGAGAAACAGCTTGTTGCTCTTGATTATCGGATACACCGTCTCAAAAACCGCCTTTGCCGCGTCCATGGATGAGGCAGTTCCCAGCTTTTTGCCGCATATCTCGCTCGATGAACAGCCGATTACCAGAATATCGTTCTCCTTGAGCTTTGCGACAGCCAACAGCTCACAAAGAGCGGTTTCAACATCCTTTTTTATTTGTTCTATCATAACTAAACCACCCTTTTTTTACAGGAAAAGGCGGACCGAAAGTCCGCCTTCTTGTATATGTATTAGCTTATTTGTCGTCAGACTTTTCCTCTTCCGCTTTTTTTGCAGCAGGCTTCTTAGCAGCGGGTTTAGCGTCTGCGGAATCAGCCTTCTTTGCGGCAGGCTTCTTAGCAGCGGGCTTCTTTGCGGCAGGCTTAGCGTCTGCGGAATCGGTCTTCTTAGCCGTAGACTTCTTTGCAGCGGGCTTAGCTTCGGTTGCTTCTGCCTTGGTCTCTTCCTTCTTATCGGAAGTGTCGGCTTTCTTTGCCGCAGGCTTCTTTGCAGCCGCCTTAGCATCCTTGCCGGACTTCTTGTCCTCTTTTACAAGGTTGACAAGCTCGATAAGAGCCATTTCGGCGCCGTCGCCTCTTCTCGGACCGAGACGGTAGATTCTTGTATAACCGCCGTTTCTGTCGGAAAGCGAGGGAGCGATGGTGTCAAAAAGCTTCTTGACAACATCTTCCTTTGTAATGAAAGCAAGCGCCTGTCTCTTGGACGCAAGAGTATTTGTCTTGCCGAGTGTAATCATTTTATCTGTCAGGCTTCTGATTTCCTTTGCTCTCGTAACGGTTGTTCTGATAGAGCCGTTATCGAGCAGGAGCGTTACCTGACCGCGGAGCATAGACATTCTGTGATCCGTTGTTCTGCCAAGTTTTCTTGTTCCGGGCATTTAAGTTTACCTCCAAAATTAGTATATACCGATAGGCTTATTCGTCGTCCTTCTTGAGCTCGAGACCCAAAGAATGAAGCTTGAGAATAACCTCTTCAAGTGATTTCTTACCGAGATTTCTGACCTTTATCATGTCTTCCTCGGAACGGCTGATCAAGTCCTCCACAGTGTCGATGCCGGCACGCTTCAGACAGTTGAAGGAACGGACAGACAAATCGAGCTCCTCGATAGTCATATCAAGAACCTTCTCCTTGATGGTTTCCTCACGGTCCTTCAGGATATCCGCCTTCTTTGCCTCGTCAGAAAGATCCACGAACAGATTAAGATGCTCGCACAGAATCTTTGCGGCAAGTGAAATGGACTCCTTAGCCGAAATAGTACCGTCTGTGGTAACCTCAAGGGTTAACTTATCAAGTTCCATCTTGTCGCCTACTCGGGTGTTTTCAACCGAGTAGCTGACATTATAAACCGGTGTGAAAATCGAATCGGTATATATCGTGCCGATGGTAGGCGTACCCTCCTGCTTGTTCTTATCAGCAGAAACATAGCCGCGGCCGGAATCGAATGTAAGCTCCATATAGAACTTCGCACCCTCCGATACGGTTGCAATATGGTGTTCCGGATTGAGTATTTCAATGTCGGGATCAACCTTGATATCGCCTGCAACCACCTCACACTCGCCCTGAGCGTCAATAATGACGGTCTTAGGCTGATTTACGTGAAGCTTTGCGGTTATACCCTTGACATTGAGAACAATCTCGGTGACATCTTCCTTGACACCGGGGATAGTTGAAATCTCATGCAGTACGCCGTCGATCTTTATATTTGTAACTGCGACGCCGGGAAGCGAGCTTAACAGAATTCTTCTCAGCGAATTGCCGAGGGTGATTCCGAAGCCTCTTTCAAGAGGCTCTACTTCAAACTTTCCGAAGGTTCCGTCGTCACTAAGCTCAACGGTGTTGATGCTCGGTCTTTCTATTTCAATCATCAAATAATCCTCCTCTGTAAAATCATAATTCTTCGACTGATACGGCGGCTACGAACACTTGCATTTGCGCATAACGCCGTATAATACCGGATATTGCGAGGATTTTATTACTTTGAATAAAGCTCGACGATAAGGTGCTCTTCAATATCAAAGTCGATATCGTCTCTCTCGGGGAGTTCTGCTACAGTAGCGCAAAGCTTTGCCTTATCGACTGCGAGCCACTTGGGAGCGGTCTTGCTGTCGAGAGTTTCCGCAATTGCCTTGAACTTTGCATTGCTCTTGCTTGTTTCGGTTACTGCAACAACATCGCCCTGCTTCAGGATGATCGAAGGGATGTTCGCTTTCTTGCCGTTTACTGTGAAATGACCGTGGCGGACAAGCTGTCTTGCGTCGCGTCTGCTGTCGCAGAAGCCGATTCTGTAGACAACGTTGTCAAGGCGTCTCTCGATGAGAGTGAGAAGGTTCTCACCGGTCATACCTTCCTTGGCATCAGCCTTCTTGAAATAGTTTCTGAACTGATTTTCAAGAACGCCGTAGTATCTCTTTGCCTTCTGCTTCTCACGAAGCTGAAGACCGTATTCTTTCATCATCTTGCGCGAAGCGCCGTGCTGACCGGGGACGGTATTTCTTCTCTGAATAGCACACTTGTCCGAGAAGCATCTGTCGCCCTTAAGAAACATTTTTGTGCCCTCTCTGCGACACTGTCTGCAAGCGGGGCCTGTATATTTTGCCATAAAGCTTTCTACCTCCTGTTAAATTAGACGCGTCTTCTCTTGGGAGGACGGCATCCGTTGTGCGGAATGGGTGTAACATCCTTAATAAGCGTAATCTCGAGACCTGCGGTCTGGAGTGCGCGGATGGCGGATTCTCTTCCCTGTCCGGGACCCTTGACGAACACTTCAACCGTCTTGAGACCCTGCTCAACAGCAAGCTTTGCAGCGGTTTCTGCTGCGGTCTGTGCTGCGAAAGGAGTGGATTTCTTAGAGCCCTTGAAGCCCATCTCGCCGGCTGAAGCCCAGGAGATAGCGTTTCCGTTGACGTCTGTCAGCGTTACAATAGTATTGTTGTACGAAGAGCGGATATGTGCAGCGCCCTTTTCTATATTTTTGCGCTCGCGGCGACGCTTGGTTGTTTTCTTAGCGCTCTGTTGTTTTACAGCCATCTTAAAACTCCTCCTTTACTTCTTCTTGTTCGCAATAGTCTTAACCGGACCCTTGCGAGTTCTTGCATTTGTCTTGGTGCGCTGACCTCTTACGGGAAGTCCCTTGCGATGGCGTACGCCTCTGTAGCAGCCGATATCAATCATTCTCTTGATGTCGTATGCAACATTTCTGCGAAGGTCACCTTCAACAGTGTATTCGTTTTCAATAATCTCACGAAGCTTTGATACTTCTTCTTCGGTAAGATCCTTTACTCTGGTGTCGGGGTTGATGCCTGTCTTTTCGAGTATCTTTTCAGCTGATGTTCTGCCGATACCGAAAATGTATGTAAGACCAATCTCGACGCGTTTTTCTCTGGGTATATCAACACCTGCTATACGAGCCATGTCTTAGTTCCTCCTTATTAAATCAGCCTTGTCTCTGTTTATGCTTGGGATTCTCGCATATAACCATAACAATGCCGTGTCTCTTGATAATCTTGCACTTCTCGCACATTTTCTTAACGGAAGGCTTAACTTTCATAATAGCTACCTCCATGCATAATCTGCTTGTGTTGCGGCTTTCGCCGCTGTGAGCGGCTGCTTGCTTTCGCTTACAGTCTTCTTGTGATTCTTCCCTTTGTAGGGTCGTAGATTGATACTTCAACCAGAACCCTGTCGCCGGGCGTGATCTTAATGTAATGCTGGCGCATCTTGCCCGATATGTGAGCGAGAATAACCATGTCATTCGGCAACTTTACTCTGAAAGTCGCACTGGGCAGGTTCTCAGTGACCGTACCCTCAAATTCCACTACATTTTCGTCTTTAGCCATGCGTGTGACCGTTCCTTTCTGCTGAAACGCTGAATCTACGGTTATCGGCAAACACCCTCATGACCGCAAATCCTCCCTGAAATCTAATGTTAAAGTTTTGTCGGCACGCCCCATTTTCCCGACAAACCTTTATTGTTTGGCGTTATCCGTTGCTACGGACCGGCAGGCATCTCTTATAGCGGCGTAAAGTGCCTTATTTGAAAGACTGCTTACATCCGCCGGGATTCTTCCCATAAGCAAAAGATGCTTTGTATTTTTCTTTTTGGGCGAAATAAGCTTTCTCCTTCTGCCGTCTGCGATAAGCGCCGTATTTTCGTCGATCATATTTATGACCGCGAAGCAAAAGCCCTTATCGTGACCGGCTGCGGAGAGAACGATACTGCCCTTTGTCAGCTTGTCCACGCTCTTAAACCTTAGTCAGTATCTCGACCTTGTTGTCTACGATTGCTATCGTGTTCTCGTAGTGAGCGGCGAGCGAGCCGTCGCAGGTAACCACCGTCCAGCCGTTGTCAAGCACTCTTATCTCATTTCGTCCCGCGCAAACCATAGGTTCGACAGCGATTGTCATACCGTTGTAAAGCCTGGGGCCTCTTCCGGCCGGTCCGTAGTTGGGCACATCGGGCTCTTCGTGCAGATCCCTGCCCACACCGTGTCCGACATATTCCCTTATGACCGAAAAACCGGCATGCTCTACGGTGTTCTGTATCGCATTTGAAATATCGCCTATTCTGGCACCCGGTCCAATCTTTGCAATTCCGTCGAAAAAGCTCTGTTTTGTGACATCAATAAGCCTCTGTGCCTCATCGGATATTCTGCCGACACCGAAGGTGTTGGCTGCGTCACCGGTATAACCGCCTATATAGGCGCCGACATCAATGCTTACTATGTCGCCTTCCTTAAACTTTCTCCCGTCCGGGATACCGTGAATAACCTCTTCGTTTACGCTGATGCACGCACTCGCCGGAAAACCGTTGTAATTCAAGAAGGTAGGCACCGCTCCGCGATCGGTGATAAATTTTTTTATCTCGTGATCGAGCTCGGCATATGTCATTCCTTCGGAAATTATTTGTCCGGCGTAACTCAATGCGCCGGCAGTAATTTTGCCTGCCGTGCGCATCAAGTCTATTTGTGCAGCTGATTTTAACTTAATCATTTACCTTTAACGCCTCAAGGGTCAGCCTTGTCGTGTCTTCAAGCTTTTCCTGTCCGACAACCGTAACAAGCTTTCCCAAGTCATTATAATAATCCTCCAGCGGCTGAGTCTGTCTATGATAGACCTCAAGTCGCTTTTTAACCGTTTCGGGGCTATCGTCCGCCCTGACCGAAAGCTTCTCGCCGCATTTCTCGCAGCACTCGCCCTTAGCTGAGGGATTGTACAGCGTGTGATATGTAGCCGAGCATTTGCTGCAGGTGCGTCTGCCTCCCATACGGCGGATTATGTCCGCATCGGATACGAATATATTGACTACCGCGTCAATATCCACTCCCATCTCCGAGAGCGCTTTCGCCTGTTCGATAGTCCTCGGGAAACCGTCGAGAATAAATCCGTTTTTGCAGTCGTCCTGCGAAATACGGTTTCTGACTAATTCTATCACCAAGTTATCGGGAACAAGCTCGCCCTTTTCGATGAGCTCCTTTGCGGTTTTTCCAAGGGGTGTTTCATTTCTGACGGATTCTCGAATAATCTCACCTGTAGAGATAGTGGGTATCGACAGCTTCTGGCTGACGATAGCCGCCTGAGTACCTTTTCCGGCGCCGGGAGCGCCAAGAAAAATAATCTTCATATTCTTTTCTCCGTCATATTATTCAAGAAAGCCCTTATAGTGGCGCATTGTGATTTGGCTTTCGAGGTCTCTTGTTGTTTCAAGAGCTACACCGACAACGATAAGAAGCGATGTACCGCCAAAGCTTACGCTACCGAAGCTTACGTTGAATGCACTGAGTACCATGGGCATTACCGCGATGATAGCAAGGAAAAATGCACCAATGAGTGTGATTCTCTTGAGCGACTTTGATATATAGTCGCTTGTGGGCTTACCGGGGCGAATGCCGGGGATAAAGCCGCCGTTTTGCTTTAAGTTATTTGCAACCTCAACGGGGTTGAAGGAAATCGCGAGATAGAAATAACTGAAGGCAATAATGAGAACCAAAAGAATAATCGCGTAGAATACGCTGCGCGTGCTGAAGAAATTAAGGAAACCGGCCCAGAACGAACCTTCCTCGGGAGTAGGCAGGAAGAGCGCGATGGTTGCGGGGAGCTGCATAATGCTGCTTGCGAAGATGATAGGCATAACGCCCGACATATTCAGCTTAATAGGCAGGAATGTGCTCTGTCCGCCGTACATCTTTCTGCCGACGACGCGCTTAGAATACTGAATCGGAAGTCTTCTTTCGGAGTCTGTCATAAATACGACAAACGCTACAACGAGGATTCCGATAAGAATAGCAGCTGCATATACCAGTATCGCAACAACACCCTTGAGCTCGTAGGTCGCAATGATAGGAGCTATCATTGTCGGCAGAGAGGAAATGATATTTGCGAAAAGAATCATTGAAATGCCGTTTCCGATGCCCTTTTCGTCAATCTTCTCGCCCAGCCACATGATAATGCAGGCGCCTGCACAGTGGCAGGAGACGATTACAAGACCGGCAAAGAAGCTTGTATCGGTAAGAGCGTTCATTGCATTCTTGAGAGTTGTGTAGTAACCGAAGCTTGTAAGAAGAGCAAGACCGACGGTAACGACACGGGTAATCTGCGCTATTTTCTTCTGACCCTCTTCGCCGCTCTTCTGGAGCTTTTCGAGAGCCGGTATGGCAATCGTAAGAAGCTGCATTACAATGCTTGCGGTGATATAGGGTGTAACAGAAAGAGCAAAAAGGGTTGCTTTAGAGAATGAATCGCCAGACAATATATTGAAATACTGGAATATTGTACCCTCGGCACTTGAAAACATACTCTTTATTGCATCTGCGTCAATAAACGGTACGGGAAGTGCGCAACCGATTCTGTAGACAAGAATAACAATCAAAGTGAATAAAATCTTCTTCTTCAGATCGGGAAGTTTCCAAGCATTCGTAAATGTCTTAAACAATTAGATCACCTCTGCCTTTCCGCCTGCGGCTTCGATCTTTTCTTTAGCTGCAGCCGAAAAGACTTTAGCTTTAACCGTCATCTTTTTGGTTATTTCGCCCTTTGCAAGAACTTTGAGCCCGTCAAGGGGCTTCTTGATTATTTTGCTCGCCACGAGGCTCTCGATTGTTACTTCGGCGCCTTCATCAAGCTTGTTGAGATCGCAAAGATTGATTATAGCGTAATTCGTAGCAAATTTCGAATTATCAAAGCCTCTCTTCGGGAGTCTTCTGTATGCCGGAATCTGACCGCCTTCAAAGCCCGGTCTAACTCCGCCGCCCGAACGAGCATTCTGTCCCTTGTGTCCCTTGCCGGCGGTTTTGCCGTTTCCGGAGCCGGCGCCTCTGCCCTTGCGGTAAGCATGCTTTGCAGATCCGGGAGCGGGTGACAGTTCATTGAGCTTCATGTTTTTTCCTCCTTTGAATCTTGATTGGTTGCAAGCTTAGTCAGCCTTTTCAACCTTGACAAGATGCTTTATTACGAATATTTTTCCGTTGGTAGCTGCATTATCCTGCTGAATAGTTGTGTCGCCGATCTTTCTGAGACCGAGGGAAGCAGCTGTCTTTTTTTGCTTATCGAGTCTGCCGATAAGACTTTTTGTAAGTGTAATCTTCAAAGAAGCCATAATCTTCCTCCTTAGCCCAGAATCTCTTCCGGTGTTTTGTTTCTGATCTTTGCTACCTGATCAACTGTTTTCAAGCCTCTCAAGCCTTCAAAGGTTGCTTTAACCACGTTTGTGGGATTGTTGGAACGAAGGCACTTGGTTCTGACATCCTTGATGCCGACCATGTCGAGCACGCTTCTCACCTTGCCGCCGGCAATAACGCCGGTACCCTGGGGAGCCGGCTTGAGGAGAACCCTGCCTGCTCCGAATTCACCGATTATCTCATGGGGGATTGTGGTTCCCTTGAGAGATACCTCGATGATATTCTTCTTTGCTTCCTCCGTGCCTTTTCTGACTGCTTCGGGACGTTCGGCTGCTTTGCCGAGTCCGTAGCCTACATGACCGTTTTCGTCGCCTACAACGACAAGAGCCGTAAACTTACGAACGCGTCCGCCTTTTACAGTCTTTGATACACTTTTTACATCTACAACAACTTCTTTAAGTGTTGCAGGATCGATTTTCAAAGCCATAAACTTACCCCCTTAGAATTTCAGACCGCTCTCGCGAGCGCCGTCTGCAAGTTCTTTTACGCGTCCGTGATAGATGTAACCGCCGCGGTCAAATACGACCTCGGTGATACCCTTGGCAATAGCGGCCTTGGCAATTGCTTCGCCTACCGCTCTTGCGCCTTCCTTGTTACCGCCGTCCTTTTCAAAGCCCTTAACAATAGAAGAAGCGGAAGCAAGTGTTACTCCGTTGACATCGTCGATAATCTGTGCATAAATGTTCTTGGTCGAACGGTAAACGCAAAGACGGGGCTTTGCAGCAGTACCTGAAACCTTTGCACGAACTCTCTTATGTCTCTTCAAACGGTTGATATTAGAATCCTGTTTGGTTATCATTTATCGTCCACTCCTTTCATTATTTGCCGGCCTTACCGGACTTGCGGCGGATATGCTCGTTCTCGTACTTGATACCCTTGCCGAGGTAGGGCTCCGGAGGTCTCTTAGCACGAATTTCAGCTGCTACCTGGCCTACTCTCTGCTTATCGACGCCTCTTACAACAAGCTTGTTGGGTTCGGGAACATCGATGGTGATACCGGGTTCTTCGTCAACTATTACATCGTGCGAATAACCGAGGCTGAGGACAACCTGCTTGCCCTTCTTAGCAGCCTTGTAACCGCCCTCGCTGATAAGCAATGTTTTGGAGTACTCGTTTGTAACGCCCTCTATCATATTTGCTATCAGTGTGCGGGTCAAGCCGTGAAGCGACTTGTGAATCTTTTCTTCGCTGGGTCTCTCGACTGTGATTTCACTGTCGGAAACCTTAACAATCATATCGCTATGAAGTGTACGGGTAAGCTCTCCCTTCGGTCCCTTTACTGTAATGGTGCTGCCATCGAGGCTCACCTTTACACCGGCGGGAACTGCGACCGGCTTAATACCTATTCTTGACATAGTCGTTTTCCCTCCTAATTACCAAACGAAGGCGAGTACTTCACCGCCGACATTTTCTTTTCTGGCTTTCTTATCTGTCATGATGCCTTTGGATGTTGAAACAATAGCGACACCCAGACCCTTCATAACGCTCGGTATCTCCTCGCAGCTCGCGTAAATTCTGAGACCGGGCTTACTTACCCTCTTGAGTCCCTGAATTACACAGGTCTTGCCGGGGCCGTATTTCAAGTCAACCTTGATAACGCCCTGCTTCTGGTCGTCTATAACTGTAAAATTCTTGATGAAGCCCTCATCAAGAAGTATCTGAGCGATAGCCTTCTTTACATTTGAGCAAGGAATCTCTACGCTCGGATGCTTTGCCGAGTTTGCGTTTCTGATACGCGTGAGCATATCAGCGATTGCATCAGTAATCTGCATTTAATTTTCCTCCTATGCACTTAGTTTGCTTTCGCACTTATGTGCAAATCTGCTCCGGAAAAACCGGAGTACTTTATCGCGGGAAATCCCGTTAAAAGTCGTTGGTTGATAGTAGATCCTGTTTTTGTTTACCAGCTTGCCTTTCTAACACCGGGAATCTGGCCCTTGTGAGCAAGCTCTCTGAAGCAGATACGGCAGATGCCGTACTTGCGGAGATAAGCATGAGGTCTTCCGCAGATTTTGCATCTAGTGTACTCTCTGGTGGAATACTTCTGCTTCTTCTGCTGTTTCAGAATCATAGCCTTCTTTGCCATATCATTCTCTCCTTATCTTATTTTGAGAAGGGCGCGCCCATGAGGGACAAAAGCTCGCGTGCTTCTTCATCGGTGTGTGCAGTGGTAACGAACACAATGTCCATTCCTCTGATTTTGTCAACCTTTTCGTAGTCGATTTCAGGGAATATAAGCTGCTCCTTGAGACCGAGAGAATAGTTGCCGCGTCCGTCGAAACCGTTGGAGTTGATTCCCTTGAAGTCGCGGACTCTGGGAAGAGCAAGGTTGAAGAGTCTGTCGATAAACTCATACATGATATCGCCGCGGAGAGTAACCTTGGCGCCGATCTTGGTGCCGGCTCTCAGCTTGAAGTTTGCTATAGACTTCTTTGCGTATGTAGGAACCGCTTTCTGACCGGTGATGGCAGTGAGATCTGCGATAACACTGTCGATAACCTTAGAGTTTTCCTTTGCCTCGCCTGCGCCGACGTTAACGACGACCTTGTCGATTTTCGGAATCATCATGGGGTTCTTGTAGTTGAACTTCGACTGCAAAGCGGGAGCTACATCGTTCTTGTAGTAATCTTTAAGTCTTGCCATTCGTTTTTACCTCCCGTTTGATTAAAGGCTCTCGCCGCATTTTGCACAAACGCGGACGACGTCGCCGTTGTCGAGTTTCTTCATCTTTACTCGCACACCCTTGCCGCAGCTCGGGCAGTAAATATTAACCTTGCAGGCATACATAGCGGCCTCAGCCTTTACGATACCGCCTGCTTCGCCCTGCTTACGGGGCTTTACATGTTTGGATACAATGTTGAGGCCTTCAACGATGACCTTGCCTTCCTTCGGGCTTACCTGAAGCACCTTGCCCTTAGCGCCCTTGTCGTCGCCTGAACCTATAACGACTGTATCACCTTTTTTAATATGAAGTTTTGTCATTTTCTTTTCACCCCCGTATTAAAGTACTTCGGGTGCAAGGGACAGTATTCTGAGATAGTCCTTGTCACGAAGCTCTCTGGCAACCGGTCCAAAGATACGAGTACCTCTGGGAGTTTTATCATCCTTAATAATAACTGCTGCGTTCTCGTCGAACTTGACGTATGAGCCGTCGTTTCTGCGGATACCCTTTACCGAACGAACGATAACCGCCTTTACGACCTCGCCCTTTTTAACAACACCGCCGGGCGTTGCTTTCTTGACAGCTGCGATAACAACATCGCCGATGTTGCCGTAGCGTCTGCCTGTACCGCCAAGCACACGGATGCACATAATTTCTTTTGCGCCGGTATTATCGGCGACTTTCATGAGACTCTGCTGCTGAATCACTTTTGTGTACCTTCCTTTCTGCTAACGGTATATTATTTTGCCTTCTCTACGATTTCAACAAGGCGCCAGTTCTTGTCCTTGGAGAGCTTTCTTGTCTCCATGATGGTGACAATGTCGCCGACAGAGCACTCATTGTTCTCATCGTGAGCCTTGAACTTTGTTGTTGTCTTAACGATTTTGTTGTAGAGAGGATGCTTAACATTATCTTCAATGGCAACTACAATGGTCTTGTCCATCTTGTTGCTGACAACTCTGCCTGTTCTTGTCTTTCTGAGATTTCTTGCTTCGTTCATTGCTGTTCTCCTCCCTCTTACTTATTCTTCTCAGCCTGGATTTCCTTCTCGCGAAGGACGGTCATAATCCGAGCGATAGTCTTTTTGGTCTCAACTATCTTCTGGGGATTATCAAGCTGGTTGATTGCGTGCTGGAAACGGAGATTGAAAAGCTCGTTCTTCTGATTGCGAAGCTCTGTGTTAAGCTCTTCGGTAGTCTTTTCTCTAATATCTGCTATCTTCATTCTGCTACCTCCTCAGCCTCTTTCTTCACAAACTTGCACTTGATGGGAAGCTTGTGCATTGCAAGACGCATAGCTTCTCTTGCCTGCTGCTCGGTAACGTCGCCCATCTCGAACAGTATTCTGCCGGGCTTAACGACCGCTACCCAGTACTCGGGCGAACCTTTACCGGAACCCATACGGGTTTCAGCGGGCTTTTCGGTGATCGGCTTGTCGGGGAAAATCTTTATCCATACCTTACCGCCACGCTTTACGTAACGGGTCATCGCGATACGGGCTGCCTCGATCTGATTCGAGGTGATCCACGCGGGCTCAAGAGCCTGAAGACCGAATTGGCCGTTGGATACCGTGTTGCCGCGGTATGCTCTGCCTGTAAGTCTTCCGCGATGAACTCTTCTGTACTTAACTCTCTTTGGACTTAACATTTGTCCGTCCTCCTTCTCTCTGAGGATTCTGACCGCGGCGGTTGTTGTCCCTTCTTGCGGGACGGCTGTCACGGTTGTCGCGACGCTCGCGGCGTCCTGTGTTTGCACGGCTTGCATTCTGGAGAACTTCGCCTCTGTATATCCAGACCTTAACGCCGATCTTTCCGTAGGTAGTGTTAGCTTCGGCAAAACCGTAATCTATGTCGGCTCTGATTGTCTGAAGCGGAATAGTACCCTCGTGGTAGGTCTCCGAGCGAGCGATTTCAGCGCCGCCGAGACGGCCGGAGCAGGTAACCTTAATACCTCTTGCACCGAGCTTCATTGTACGACCAATGCTGAGCTTCATGGCTCTTCTGAAGGAAATTCTTCTTTCAAGCTGACCTGCTATGTTCTCTGCAACAAGCTGCGAATTGAGATCGGGGTTCTTGACCTCGCTGACATTTACCGCAACCTTGACAGGAGAGTTTGCCGGGAGCTTGAGGAACTTCTCAATGTCGCTGCGAAGCTTGTCGATTTCGGAACCGCCCTTACCGATTACGATACCGGGCTTTGCACAGTATATAAGAACCTTGATACGGTCCGCGCTGCGTTCGATTTCGATCTTGGGAACGCCGACCTTTTCAAGCTTTTTCTTTAAGTAGCTTCTAAGTTGAAAATCGGACACAAGAAGATCGCCGAACTTTTCGTCCTTTGCGTACCATCTTGAATCCCAGTCTTTAATTACGCCGACTCTGAGGCCGTGCGGATTAACTTTCTGACCCATTTTGTACTTGACCTCCTTTATCCTTAATTCTTTTCTTTAACCGCTATGGTAATGTGACTTGCTCTCTTGAGTATTCTGAATGCTCTGCCCTGTGCGCGCGGCATGATTCTCTTAAGAGTTGTGCCGGGAGTTGCGTAGCATTCGCAGACATAGAGCTTGTCCTTATCCATACCGAAGTTGTTCTCTGCATTGGCTACCGCTTCATTCAGCAGCTTGATGGCGTACTCCGAAGCGCTCTTGCGGGTGTTCTTGAGAATGCCCTGCGCCAAAGCCACATCTTTTCCTCTTATCAGGTCGAGAACGATTGCAACCTTCCTCGGGGAGATTCTGACTTCGCGTCTGACAACCTTGGAAATTTTTTCTTCTGCCATTTCAGATTACCTCCTCTTAAGAATTAGAAGTCTTCGATCCCGAATGACCCTTGAAGGTTCTGGTGGGAGCGAATTCACCAAGCTTGTGACCGACCATATCCTCTGTGACATAAACCGGCACGTGTTTTCTTCCGTCGTATACAGCGATCGTATGCCCTACGAATTCGGGGAATATTGTCGAAGCTCTCGACCAGGTCTTAACAAGCTTCTTGTCGTTTGCCTGATTCATTGCTTCGATAGCTGCATAGAGCTTTTCATGGACAAAAGGTCCCTTTTTAATGCTTCTGCTCAATTTTTTCTCCTCCTTCCGAGCTTATCTCGCATTTCTGCGTTTAACGATCATCTTGTTTGTCCGAGCCTTCTTGTCTCTGGTCTTATAACCGAGAGCGGGCTTGCCCCACGGAGTAACGGGGGACGGACGTCCAATCGGAGACTTGCCTTCACCACCGCCGTGAGGATGGTCGCAGGGGTTCATTACGGAACCTCTGACGGTCGGGCGGATACCCATGTGACGGGTCTTGCCGGCCTTACCGATCTTGACGTTCTCGTACTCTATATTTCCGACCTGACCGATCGTTGCCTTGCAGTCGAGACGAATGTATCTGACCTCGCCGGAGGGAAGTCTTACCTGTGCTACGCCGTTTTCCTTAGCCATAAGCTGTGCGGAAACGCCGGCGCTTCTGACAAGCTGTGCGCCCTTGCCGGGATAAAGCTCGATGTTGTGGATAATGGTACCTACGGGGATGTTTGCAATCGGGAGCGTGTTGCCGGGCTTGATATCCGCGTCGGCACTCGACTTGATCACTGTTCCGACGGTAACGCCGACCGGAGCTATGATGTACGCCTTGTCGCCGTTCTCATACTGGATGAGCGCGATATGTGCGTTTCTGTTGGGGTCGTACTCGATTGCTATTACTGTTGCAGCGTCATCTCTCAGTCTTCTGAAGTCGATGATTCTGTACTTTCTCTTGTTTCCGCCGCCTCTGTGACGGACTGTTATCTTACCGGTGTTGTTTCTGCCGGCTTTGCTCTTCATTTCACGGACAAGGCTCTTTTCGGGAGTCTTCTTTGTAATCTCCTCAAAAGACTGAACACTCATTTGCCTTCTGCCCGGAGTCGTCGGCTTATAAATCTTATTTGCCATTATCTTTACTCCTTTCAGATTACATCATACCGTCGAAGAATTCGATGGTCTTTGAATCGGCCGTGAGTGTAACAATCGCTTTCTTCCATGCGCTTGTGGTGCCCATGTGAACACCGAGTCTCTTCGGCTTGCTCTTCATTGAAATCGTGTTTACCGACTTAACCTTTACCTTGAATATTTCCTCGACCGCCTTCTTGATCATAATCTTGTTGGCGCCGGGCGCAACCTTGAAGGTGTACTTCTTAGCTGCAATGTTTTCCATACTTGTTTCGGTGATTATCGGCTTGATTATAATATCGTAGGATGTCAGCATGACTTATATACCTCCTCGATGATTTCTACCGCAGGCTTAGCTATGATAAGCTGAGTGTAGTTAAGAAGGTCATATACGTTCAGGTTGTTTGCCTGAGTGGTCTTTACGCCGGGGATGTTGGCAAATGACTTGATCGCCATATTGTCCATCTCGGGAAGAACGACGAGAGCCTTCTTAGCGGCACCGACTGCCTTGAGCATGTTAACCATTGTCTTTGTCTTGTATTCGGTAGCCTTGAGGCCGTCGATAACGATAATCTCGTTCTCGCTTGCCTTAGCCGAGAGAGCGCTGGCAAGAGCGATTCTCTTAACCTTCTTGTTGAGAGCCACCTTGTACTTTCTGGGCTTGGGTCCGAGTGCGATACCGCCGTGTGTCCACTGAGGGCTTCTGATAGAGCCCTGACGAGCGCGTCCGGTTCCCTTCTGACGCCACGGCTTCTTACCGCCGCCGCGCACTTCGCTTCTTGTAAGAGTAGACTGTGTACCCTGTCTCTGATTCATGAGATATGCACGAACCGCCGCGTGAAGCACGGCAGTGTTTATCTCAGCACCGAAAAGCTCCTCGGAAAGAGCTATTTCTCCGGCAGCTTTACCGTTCATATCAAATACCTTAACATTTGGCATTTTTATTGCTCCTTTCTATCTTTTCGGCGTTATGCCTTTACTGTATCTCTGATGAACACGATCTGTCCCTTTGCGCCGGGAACCGCGCCCTTGACGGCGATAAGGTTCTTTTCAGCGTCAATCTTGACAATATCGAGGTTGAGAACAGTAACCTGTTCGTTACCGTACTGACCTGCCATCTTCTTGTTCTTATATACTCTCGAAGGGCTCGAGCAAGCTCCCATAGAACCGACCTGACGGTGAACGGGACCTGTACCGTGAGTCATTCTGAGTCTGTGAGCGTTCCATCTCTTGATAACGCCCGAATATCCGCGGCCCTTGGTTGTGCCGGTTACATCGACGCATTCGCCTACCGCAAAAGCATCTGCCTTGATTTCGTCGCCGACGTTAAGCTCGTCTGCGTTGTCGAGGCGGAATTCCTTCAAGTGCTTCTTAGCGGAAATGTTTGCCTTCTTGTAGTGACCTACAAGCGGATTTGTAAGCTTCTTCTCTGCGATGTCGCAGAAGCCGAGCTGAACTGCCGAATAGCCGTCCTTGTCTACGGTTTTCTTCTGAGCAACGACACAGGGTCCTGCTTCAATGACCGTGACCGGAATAACGGCGCCTGTTTCGGTGAAAATCTGCGTCATGCCGATCTTCTTACCGATGATTGCCTTTTTCATTTTATTCCTCCTGAAAATGTTATTGGTTGAGCGTCTGCCCAACATGACAAATTATCCTCTTTCGTCTCAGTCGAACTTGTATTCGATTTCAACTCCGGAAGGAAGCTCAATGGATGTAAGTGCGTCAACGGCAGCCTTGCTGGGGTTGATAACATCGATGAGTCTCTTGTGAGTGCGCTGTTCGAACTGCTCTCTGGAGTCCTTGTACTTGTGAACAGCACGGAGAATCGTAATGACTTCCTTATCTGTGGGAAGCGGGATGGGACCTGATACCTTAGCGCCCTGGCGCTTAGCTGCATCAACGATCTTCTCTGCCGACTGGTCGATAAGGCTGGCATCGTAAGCCTTGAGTCTTATGCGGATTCTTTCCTTTGACATTTTTGTGTCCTCCTTCTAAAATAGGTTGTTTCCTGTTTTGCTCATTTACGGAAACAATAAATTCGGAAGGGCCGATAAACTAAATACGCATCCGGGAGTTTCAAGCGCTCCCATCATAAAACCGGATCCGCCTCAAGGCAAAAATCCGGACATAGTATAATAATATGAAGCTTTCCGTTGGGTCCGAATCGCAAGTCCTCCGGCTGCTCTTGCCGTTTTGCTCGCCCGTTATGCCGCATTCGCAACATCTGACGGCGGTCTGCAACACCGGCTGGGTAAAGAGCGTGCCAGGGCTCAAACCTGCGGAAAACACCACATATACTATTCGTTTTTAGCTTCTTTCGCCCGGTTTTCGGACATACTCTGCGAAAGTTCCCTCCATCTCAAAACCCTTGGTTTTTACTGTGTAGCAATCTCTCGCTTCATCGCACATCAAGCCTTGTCAGTATAATATACATAGAAGTTTTTTTCAACCCATATTCCTATTGTTTACAATTTGTTTACAATATTTTTCTAAAAAACGCGCCTTGGCAAGCCTCCCCGCAACCAACGTAAATACATACGCATTACAGGCAACCGCCGTTAATGCTTAATCATAGCTGTCGTAAATACGGTAAAGCACAAACGAAAAAATTGCAGGTCAAGTGACCTGCAATTTTTTTGTATCAACAATTCTACTTCAATTTGTATCCGCATTTTCCGCAAAA
>JAQXGK010000001.1 GCA_029006345.1 Bacillota bacterium | reverse complement strand
ATTTCCGGTAAGAATCTGGAATGCAAACCAGGTAAAATAATTCTCCTCATCGAAATATTTATCGAGAATATCTTCAATAGGGATTGAAAAATTATTCAAATCATTCAGCATGGTGATAATCTTTGTGTGATCGTCATCTCCCTTGATTTCAAGCACCTGCTCGAAAGCCTCCTGATCGTATTCGGGATCGTCCTTGAGCTTGAGAGCGTCATACTGGAGAAATTCAAACATGGTTGCCTTGTAAAGCTGTCCGAATTCGTCGAGACCGTGGTTGCGAAGGTATGTTTTATTTACCTGCTCAACCTGGGTATAAAGTCCGTAGTCGACAAACTGTGCGTCGGCATCTCCCTCGGTCAGATCCTTGACATAAAGGTGAACGAACTGAGTCCTGAGGCTGAAGGCTCCCGGTATGGTCTTCAAGAGATCGTAGCTCAGTTTATTGCGAAAACGGACGGTGTCATAAACATGCTTATTTAAGTTTATAGTGCGCTGCTCTCTCCAATAGCCTTCATTTTTATTGATTTCGATTTTATATGACTTTTGAGGTGAGCGTGTACTTGTGGCACCCCTTATCTGAACAATGCAGTTGGGTGCAAATTCTCCGTAGCCGAACTGCCCCTGCACAGGGCCGTTCTCATCGCCTATTTGCAGAATTCCCTCTACCCTGTAGCGATCAATTCCCTGTTCCTGATAGTAATAAATAGAATGGGAATTTACTTCCTCCCAGGTATGGTTGGTGCTGTCGGCTTCATTGCCCTGACTTACCGTAAGGTACATCACAACAACTGAATCGTCATCGTCGTCATTATATATAACGGATGAATCCTCTACCTTGACGCTGTCAACGTCAGCAGTCTGCAGTTTCTCCGTTTCTTCGGTCTGCTCTGCCTGAGAGCATCCGCTAAAAACCAAAAAGGCAGATATCAGCACACATAAAAAACGGATAATTCTAAGCTTTGATTTCATTATCGTTCTCCTTTCTGTTATTTTCATCGGCTTGTCTGCGTCGTCTCTGCACGCGTGCAGCACGATGCTCCAGTCGGTTAGCTATCCTTGTAAAGAATCCGTGATTTACGGTTGCAAAAAGCGGCTGTCGGCTAAGTACATTGTACTTGAGCTTTTTCAGGTAATTGCAAAGAACAATGCAAGCTGCAATACAGAAGCACATACTGCCGATTACAAAGCCTATTCCGTAAAGAGTATTGAAATTGAGCGCCAATACAAGCGTCAGTATATTAGTCACAGCTACAAAAATCGATGTGCTTACAAGCGCACCGCGCATATCGGAAAAGTACTGTGAAATAAGCATAATACTGTTGCCGATGGAATAAAAGGCATATCCTACGCACAAAGTGCGGAAAATTCTCAGCATTTCGCTGTTGAAGCCGAGTGGTAAATTCGGCAAAACAATCGTTCCGACAATAATAAACAGCAATGTCGAAAAGAGCTGCTTCAAAGCGAGATACCCGATTTCTTCACTCAAAACGCGTATCATGCCGGTCTCTGCTTCATTGATATTCTCAATTGAACCGCCGTCATTAAACAGGCTGAAATACTCTTTATATTTAGGGTAGAATCTCGTCTCAACCGAGGTTGTGAAATTTACAGTCGTGACAATAATTGAAAAGAAAGCAAAAATAGCGGGAACATCATATGTCGGCGCACCGTAGAACATGCCTTTTACCTGAACGCTGAGCGAACTGAACCACCACATAATCAAAAGATGACCAAAAAGGCCGAGCGTTACGAAAAAACCAATAAGACACAGCTGAGGTGTTCTGTCAAACCACTCCAAAAAACGAAAAGAAGTGCCGAAGCCCTCGGGAAAGGTCTTATAAAGCAAGCCAAAGTACCACACCATCATAACCGCATAGCCGAGAGTTACGGATGCAAGCAGCGCAGTTACCACCTCAATATGAAATAGCCAAATAAAGATAGCTCCCACAACAAGCGAAACAACCGCGGACACGGCAAACGCCACCAAAATGCTCCTGAAATCCTTCAGCATGGTAAGATAGTTTATCTCGGTCCAGACTACTATCAGCACCATAAAGAAAATCCACGAAAGCACCCTGTAGATAAGCTCGATGCCGGAAAAATGCAAAAACACACCGTATGCAATTCCTCCGATAACAAGCATAAATGCAATACTCCCGTAAAAAGAGGGTATCAATCGGTTATACTTTTTTTCATAAATCATATCGGCGCAAAAGCGCGTGGTAGCCATTGAAAAAATCGAAGTAACAATAAGCGAAGCCAAAAGCGTATGAGTGAGGACGGTGACAAGCAACTCGCGGATTTGTCTCGAAGCACCGGCGTAATCAGCCATAAGCATTGAGCAAAGCAGCAAAACAAAGCCTAAGATCATCGGCCCCGCGCATACTATTGTGGCATAGGAATAAGCCCTTACGGTTGCAATCAGGCCCTTTCTCGAAAACAGCTTCTTCAGTTCGAACCCGATTCCAGCCATTTCTGCCGCACCTCCTCATAATTCTTATTATAATTATCCACCATATCCTGATGAACAAAGTAAGTTTCCACTCTTTTTCTTCCGCAGACTGCCATTTCTCGGCGAATATCTTCATGAGTCGCCAATACCTCAAGAGCATTGGCAAGCGCCTTGGCGTGCATCGGCGGAACGACTATTCCCGCCGGAGATTTATCATCCTCATTCATACCCTCAAGCAGATTGCGGCAGCAGCCGACATCGGTGGTCACGCACGGACGGCCGGCTGCAAACGATTCAAGAACCGCAAGAGGTTGACCCTCGGAAATACTACTCAAAACGGTAAAATCGGTTTTCTTGAAAAATTCAGCGACATTAACATTGCCGGGAAAATCGATATCCTGTACATCAAGCTCTTTTACAAGGCTTATGCACTCCTCATAGTATTCCTCATCGTCGGTGTCCCCGAGGATATGCAAACGGGCATTCGGTACTCTTTGCTTAAGCGCAAAGAAGGCCTGAATAAGTGTTTTAATATCCTTAATCGGGTGTATTCGTACAACGGCAGTAATATCTATATAGCCGTCGGGAGTTTTGGGCGGAATGTTTGTGAATCGCTCAAGCCTGATGCCGTTGCTGATAACCTTACACTTGCGCGGATCGCATCCCAGCTCGACCTGAATGTCGGAATATCTTTGAAACAAAGCTGTAACGGAAGCCGCATTATCATAGGCGCAGTGCGACAGCATATAAAACATATTTATCCATTGCTGTCTAAACTGCGGCACTACCCATTTTGCACGTAATATCTCCTCCTCGCGCTCACGGGTATAAATGCCGTGTTCGGTTACAATCAGCGGGCGCTTGTTCTTCCAAGAGCCCAAAGCTCCGAGCAAGCCGCCGTAGCCAGTCGAGGTTGCGTGATATACATCAGCCTTGGGAACATCGGTGCCGATGAGATATAAAACAGGCAGAAACATGGAGCGCACCGTGTGGAAGTAATCGGTAAAAGAAACGTGAGGATACTCGTTTTTACAGATGTCGAGAAGAATATTCAGAAATTCCTCGCTCATCAGAAAAGACATTACTCCGACCTTATTCTCATTATACATTCTGAAGAGAACCTTCCAGTCGGGATCCTTCGCCAGAACCAGATTTCTGAGTTCGGATATCTCACGTTCGGAAAAAACATGATAGTCGTTCTTCGATGACTTCAGCTTCAAGGCACTGTCCAAAAAGACTTCTCTTACTTCTACAACATTTTTCGGCAACTCGTACTTAAACTTTCCTGCGTCTTCAGACTTGGCGCCTATTACCCACAGTACATATTCATGCTGCGGATTTGACGTTATAAGCGAGTGCATCCAGGAAGAAACACCGCCGCGAACGTACGGGTAACAGCCCTCAAGCACCATACATATTCTCACTTCGGCTCCCCCGTTTCAATAATCAGTGTATCCTGCGTAGCTTTAAGCAGATAAAAATCTCCGCTTATATGCTCCACCTCTCCGCCGCTTACCTTTACAGGCTCGCCGCTGTTAAACCTCATCATCAGGTAGGCCTCGTCGTAAAAACCGGTAAGACGCAGCTGTATCTCATTATCCGAGTCCCTGCGCTCCACGGAAAGACAGTCGTAGCGCGCAGTTGCTCTTCCGGCGTCGCTGCCGGTCAGATTGCGTATGTTTTCGGCACAGCCGTAAAGCCAATCACAATAATTCACAAGATTATCGTAGAGCATTTCCCAGCCCTGCTCGGCGCCGCGGTCAACGTCCAAAACGTCGTCAGGATGTATAAAGTGGGAATTGACATAATAGAGATTCAGCGCGTTGAGAGCGTCCCAGCGCATGTACTGGTCCAACACCGCTCCCGAAATAACACGGGGAAATTCTATAATGCCGTCATCCGCCACTTCAAATTCCTGCGAATATTCAATATCGCCTTCGAGGTAAAGCGAAGAAATCACCTTAATTTCAGGTACATAATCATGCAAAAATTTTCTGCCCTCATCCGAAAGAATGTTTGACGGCGGTACATATACAGATATTTCATTATCCGGGAACAGCGTCTCTCCGAGCTCTAAGGCGCGCTCTATGGCACTTAGGGCGTTATCCTCGCTCTTCCAGGTCTTATAATCAACCTTATCCATAAAATCAAAGTCATTAAAGCACAGAGGGATATGATTGTAGCCGTGAAGGCCTATTTCGCCGCCGTTATCCAAAAGCAGAGACCCGAAATGCTCGAAGCGTTCCGTGTCCTTTTGCTGCGGAAAAGAGCCGTCGACCTCTTCGGTGTAGTCATCAATCAACATGCCGGTATATCTGATGCCGTATTTATCGCAGAGTGCAAGCATATCCGGCCACCAGACATTTGAATAAAAGCTTGAAATATCCCTGTTATAGTCGCGGCGAATATAGGTACCGTCACCCATAGGCACAGGCGACGGAAAATCGTCAAGAAAGAAAGATGAGGCGTTAATAACAGGATATATGCAAACATCCTCTAAAAGGCTGTAGGTCGCACAGGTAAGACCTCTCATGGCCTTTTCGCAAAAGCCGACATTCATAACCGAAAACATGCCCTTTCCGCATTTTGCCTTCCAAATGAGCGGAGTTGCAGATTCATCATCAGACTCGGCATACAGCTTGGCATTTTCATCAAGCAGGCAGCTGATGGCGGTAGTCATCGGTTCTCCCCAGTGGAAGGTATAATCCTCCGAGCCGATCATGAAGCCGTTCTTGAAACTGATGCCTGCAAAAGTCGCGTAGTTAACGCCGCCGTCTGCTATTCCCATATACCGTGAAAGGAAGTGAAAAGTCGGAGTTCCTATGGGTGCGCAAAATAGCATGCATCCGCCGCCGCCCTGCACCCAGACCAATAGATCGCTGGATTTTTCCTCAAGCGCGTCCAAATCGGAAAATGCGATTACAGACGTCTTGTATGAATCAAAATCGGGTATGCTCTCCTTCGCGATATCTACCATGTCAAATCCGACGCGCATTATGCTCAATACGTCGCTGACATGCTCGGAGACAGCGTCATAGCTTTCCTGACGGCTGTCGGTCAGAACAAGACAGGTCTTGGGAGTTTCGCTTTTGCGTTCTTTCTCCGCTACTACCGATGAAGGAAGATCGGTCAGGCTTTTATCGGCTACGGTATAGCTTTTACCTATATTGTCTATTATAAGCAAAGCGGTAACGGCGATAAGAACGGCAATAACCGCAATAGTTACAGAGAAACGCTTAAGCATTTCTTTCATTGATTAATCCTCCGTTTGACCCGACTTATCCCAAAAAGCAAGAACGCTTTTGCCGTGATTGGATAAGTATATGTTTCGTTTTTTCATTTGATAAATCACTTCTTTGATACCGTTGCCGTCATTCATTTGCTCATAAACATTAAGCATAGTCAGCCATACTATCTCGCGGTTAGGCCATTTTTTGACCGCCGTATCGGCAAGCTCCGCTGATTTATTATAGTTTTTCAATGCTATGTAGTTTTCTACAGCGTCCAGCAAAGTCTCCATGTCCTCAGGCTCGTCTTGAATCTTCTTATCCAAAACTTCAGCTAATCTGTTTCTGTAAACAAAGAGAATGTTCTCGTCTATCAGGCGACTGCCGATATACTTTTTAAGACTTGCGATATACTGTGTCCTCGCAACACTGTCGTTCTCGTCTTTTTTGTACTGGTTTTCGGTCTTTTGAAGGTCGAATTCATACTCTCTCTGCAGCTCCATAACAGCAGTTGAGGCATAATGAGAAACCTCGATATCATCAGCCGTGCAGGCCTTATGCAAAAGCTCGGTATATTGCTCCGGGCTTCTTCTGAGAATATCAAGCATAAGCATACGCCTGGTTGCCGAGTCATTGACCGACATAGCCTCCTCAAGGGGGATAACGACGCCTTCATCCTCGTCAGGAACGAGGTTTTTGAGTCTGACATCGTCATCCTGAAGGTGCATTTCCTCAAGCGTAATATTCCGAGTGCCGCATTTATTGGTTCTCGACATATATTCAGCAATGACAGCACAAATGATACCTGCCGCCGGCACCAGACAAATCATCGGCATAAGTTGTTCGCTGAAGCCAAAGACTCTGCTTCTGACGCAAAGATAAATAATAACGCAAAGAATAATATGAACAATCGCAAAAATCAACAGCAAGTAAGAAAGCATCACAAGCTCCCGCCTTCCCGCTCTTCAGCGTCCACAGTACCGTAATTCAGTCCGCTCTTTTTCAGACGCTCAAGTAAAAACCGGATATTCTGATTATTTGTCTGGCTGAGGCACAAATATAATTCTCCGTTCTTGCCAAGTCCGAATTCATCCGTATTTCTTATCAAGGGAATTATTTTGTTAGCAACATCTGCCTGATCCATCGAGCCGGTATCTATTCGCAGCAATACATATTCCGAAGTACCGCTTTGCGCCATTTCTTCCTTGTTCTTAATAAGCTCGGCAAAGTACTCGTTCTTTAATATACTGCTTCCCGGAATATACTTTTCGGTCTCAATCTTAGAGTTATACTCAATAGCCCTAATAAGGGAAATCTTGATAAGGCCGCAAATGATTTTAATGAGGTTCTCATAATAAACAGACAACTGCTCATGTGTCGCTTTTTTCAACGTAATAAGTGCTATGGGCTTATCGTCATGATAAAGAGCAACCGCATATTCGGGATAACCCACCAGACGGTCTCTGTTGACCCACACCGAACCGTCCGCGAGCATGGGCATCATCTCCGGGAGTTCAAACAGCTTGAGAGACTTTTCGGTTATATTAAAGACTTCCTTTGAACAGATAATGAGACGCGCGTACTGCATGCTGTCTTCACAGCGGTAAATGCAGATGGAATGGTTATCAAGCACGCCTTCAAGAGCATAAAGAGCCTCTAAAAAGACATGCTCGACCGTCGTGCTGTCAAGCTTCTTGGTTATTTCAAAAAGCCGACCGAAGCTGTCACGGTACGACATAATCTGCGTGCGGTACTGCTCCTTATTGTTGAGAGCGCTCATGTAAAACTCATTGAGCGTTACATATTTATCTTCGAGAACAGCCATCTCTCTTTTCAGAGAGCGGTTATCGTTTCTCAGCCTGTCCTTTACATAACCGGTAACTGCACCGACCAAAAAGAAGAAAATGTAAGGAAGCCAGGTATCGATGTCAAACGCTACCGCCTCCCACTTAGAATGTCCGCTGATAAATGCGGACAAAAGCGAAATGCTTGCCAGCGCCGAAGCGGCAAGACCGGTCTTCATACCGTGCATTGTGCCCATTATGACAATGTATAAAAGACGGAAGTCGATATAATTAAACTGAACGGTGGTACTGGTAACCCTGAGCAAAAGCTCCGTTATCAAAAAACCTATTATCAGTTCCGTCAGCTTTACCACAAAAGAGTGTCTGCTGATAAATGCAGAAAGCTTCTCCTTGAACCCGACTTTTTCGGGCGCAGACTTGTTTTCCACGCTGTTTATCACATCGGACAGTTCTTGCCTTATACTGAATATCGGAATCCAGTCGTACTCCTTTTTTACAGCGGTGCCGTCGAAATCCGTATCCGCCGTTACAGGGCATGCGGTATATGAAAGACGAACCGTGGAAAATACGCCTTTCAAAAGCTCGCCGAATTCATTAAAGGTCATTATGTCGCCGGCAGGGATATCAAGCCGGTCGTAAACAAGTGTCCAGCTCTCACAGATTCTGAGCAGTATCTCTCCGAGATCGCGCTCGGATATAAATGCTAAACGCTGATCCTTAGCGCCGTAAAGATGAACAGCGCTGGTTGTACGCGCCTGATAAATCGCGTTTCCGACAACGGAGCCTTTCTCGCCATAACCGTAAACAGACGGTATGTTTAACTTGATAATTGACATTCCCTTGGATTTTATGTAATAATCGCAGAGAGTGTCTAGTGATTCGAAGAGGACGGCAAGATCATGCTCGGGGATGCGGTTGCTTTCCGTCCCGCAGTGCTTCGGCTGTAAATAAATAAACTGGTTTATCTCATGCTTTGTGCATATTCTCAAGAGATTTTCAAGCGCCTGATACTCATTGTAACGGGCATCTTTTTGGTAAATACCCTGGGAGAAAAACAAAACCACATTGAAATTATATGAATTAAAAATTCTTTCAAAATCATCAGAGCAGGGAGAGATATGGAAGGGAGTAACCTTTTTACCTATATAATCGGTGTCGATGTCATCTGAAGCATATGCTACGTTATGTCCGCCGGCTATCATGGCTTCGGAGACCGCTCCGGTTAAGTATGATAATTGTCCGGTCAATAAAATATCCATTTGTTATGACCTCCCCTCGGTTTTGTTTTCAAAATTATTCTGAGCATCTGATTGATATATTGCAAATATTTTATCCTTCGCACGTATAAAGGCGTCAACGACGTCCTTGTCGAAATAGTCGCTTCTGTGCTCACAAATATACCCGAACGCCTTGTCGAAGCTCCAGGGATTTTTATAGCTTCTTTGTGAAACAAGTGCGTCGAACACGTCGGCAACGGCTACTATTTTTGCCGGTACGGAAATCTCGGTGTCGGTAAGTCCGATGTAGCCACTGCCGTCAATATGCTCGTGATGCTCTTTTGCGACAAGTGCCGCCATTTTCAGAAAAGGGTCTTCCTGACTGTAAAGTAACTGATAACCGTAGATATTATGTTTTCTTATTTCGCAAAACTCTTCTTCGGTCAGCTGCTCGGTTTTTGCGAGAATGCTTTCCGGAACGCATATTTTACCGATATCGTGAAGTGTCGCCGCCATCGCAATCCTTCCTGAGGTTTTTTTGCTCATTCCCATGAAGTTACTTATAACTTCTCTGTACGCTGAAACTCAAAACGAATGTCTGTCCCTGCCGA